>JADGPC010000144.1 GCA_017882645.1 Streptosporangiales bacterium
GGCCCGACCCGAACTGGCACTGCCCTGACCGCCGGTGGCGTGCTGCCCTGGCGATCCCTGCGGTGGCACCAGGCCAGTGTCCTGGCGGTGCGGCGCTGACCGGCCGTCCCGCTGGCCCGGTCCCGGCCTGGCGGCGTCCCTGCCCCCGGACCGTCCCGGGATGTGCTCGCCGATCCGCTTCATCACCAGGTCTTCGTCCATCAGCCCGAGCCAGCGGTCTACTTTGATGGCGTAGACCTTGCGGAGCGCGACGTCCTTGATCCGGGCCACGATCCGGGCGGCACCGTCCAGCGCGGCGATCCGGCCCTCGGCGGACTCCAGGTCGTAGTCGCTCATGGCGGCGCGGACAGCGAACTCGTACAGTGGCAGCCTGCTGGCCACCAGATCCCTGACCGCGGCGTCGCCCTCCTTCAGCCGCAGGTCGCACGGGTCGAGGCCATCGGGCTGCACGGCCACGAAGGTCTGGGTGACGAACCGCTCCTCCATCCCGAACGCCCGCAGTGCAGCGCGCCGGCCGGCCACGTCGCCGTCGAAGGTGAAGATCACCTCACCCTTCAGCCGGTCGTCGTCCATCAGCAGCCGCCGCAGGATCGCGATGTGGCCCTCGCCGAACGACGTGCCGCTGGTCGCCACGGCCGTGGTGACGCCGGCCAGGTGGCAGGCCATCACGTCGGTGTAGCCTTCCACGATCACGGCCTGCCGACCGTGGGCGATGTCGCGCTTGGCCAGGTCGGCGCCGTAGAGCACGGAGCTCTTCTTGAAGATCGGCGTCTCCGGGGTGTTCAGGTACTTGGGCCCGTTGTCGTCGGCGGCCAGCTTGCGGGCGCCGAACGCGATCACGTCCCCGCTCAGGTCCCTGATCGGCCAGATCAGCCGCCCGCGGAACTTATCGGTCAGGCCGTGCCGTCCCCGGCCCGCCAGTCCCCCGGTCAGCAGCTCGTCCTCGGTGAACCCCAGGCCGCGCAGGTGCCTGGTGGTCATCTCCCAGTCGTCGGGGGCGTAGCCGATGCCGAACCGCTGGGCGTCGTCGTTCTCGAATCCGCGCGAGGCGAGGAACTCGCGTGCGTGCGCGGCACTGGCGGTCAGGAATTGTTGCGCGTAGAAATCGGCAGCCGCCCGGTGCGCCTCGAGCAGCCTGCGCCGCTTCGACTGCTCCTGGCCGGGGACATGCCCGCCCTGCTCGTAGCGCAGCTCGATGCCGACCCTGGCCGCCAGCCGCTCCACCGCCTCGGTGAAGCTGAGGGTGTCGATCTTGCGGACGAACGCGATGACATCGCCGCCCTCGGCGCAGGAGAAGCAGTACCACAGGCCGCGGGCCGGGGTGACGTTGAACGAGGGCGTCTTCTCCTCGTGAAAAGGGCACAGGCCCTTCATCGAGCCGCCGCCCGCGCTGCGCAGCTGGAGGTACTCCCCGACGACCTCGGCTATGGGCGAGCGGGAGCGGACGAGCTCGATGTCCTCGTCACGGATCCGGCCTGGCACCTTCGCGAGTCTAGCCCCGGGCCGCACCGCCCGGCGCTGGTAACCTCCGGGACGTGTCCAGCTTTCTCGTGCTCTGGGATGTCGACTACACGCTGGTGAACGCCTACGGCGTGGGCCGGAATCTGTACCGGGCCGTTTTCGCCGGCCTGTACGGCCGGGAGCTGCCCGCGGTGGCGGACGGAGCCAGCATGGCGGGCCGGACCGACCGGGCGATCGCGCTCGAGGTGCTCGAGCTGGCCGGAGTACCGGATCCGCGTGGTCAGGTCGGCCGCTTCGAGGCCGCGCTTGGCCGGCTCGCACCCGGCGTGACCGGCGTCGTCGCTGCCACCGCGAAGCCGCTGCCGGGCGCCGAGGCGGCGCTCGCCGCCCTGGCCCAGGTGCCCGGCGTGGTGCAGTCCGTGCTGACCGGCAATGTCAGGCCGCTCGCCGAGGCGAAGCTGGCGCCGCTCGGCCTGAGCACCCACCTCGACCTTGACGTGGGCGCGTACGGGAACGAGCACGAGATCAGGTCCGAGCTCGTGCACCTGGCCAGGGACCGGGCCGCAGCCGCCTACGGCCGCGACTTCGGCGGCCAGGCGTCCGTCCTGATTGGCGACACGCCGCTGGACATCGAGGCGGCGCTGGCCACCGGAGCCCGCGCGGTCGGCGTCGCGACCGGCCAGTTCTCGCTGGCCGAGCTTCAGGCGACCAGCGCCCATGCCGTCCTGCCGGACCTCACCGATACCGGCGCGGTGCTGGCGGCCGTGCTGGCCGGCCTCGGCGACTACCAGCCGCGGCCCGCGTAGTGCTGCTCGGGCGGGAGCGTGTCGATGTTCAGGCCGACCATCGGCTCGCCCAGGCCACGGGAGACCTTCGCGATCACGTCAGGGTCGTCGTGGAACGTGGTGGCCTTGACGATCGCCGCCGCCCGCGCGGCCGGGTCGCCTGACTTGAAGATCCCGGAGCCGACGAACACGCCGTCCGCGCCAAGCTGCATCATCATGGCCGCGTCGGCGGGCGTGGCCAGGCCGCCCGCGGTAAACAGCACGACCGGCAGCTTGCCCGCGGCGGCCACCTCGGCAACGAGGTCGTAGGGCGCCTGCAGGTCCTTGGCCGCCGAGTAGAGCTCCTCGGGCGACAGCCCGTGCAGCCGGCTGATCTCGGCCCTGATGCTGCGCATGTGCCTGGTCGCCTCGACAACGTTGCCGGTTCCCGCCTCGCCCTTCGACCTGATCATCGCCGCGCCCTCGGCGATCCGGCGCAGCGCCTCGCCGAGGTTCGTGGCTCCGCAGACAAACGGCACGGTGAACACCCACTTGTCGACGTGGTGGGCCTCGTCGGCCGGCGTCAGCACCTCGGACTCGTCGATGTAGTCCACGCCGATCGCCTGGAGCACCTGAGCCTCGACGAAGTGGCCGATCCGGCACTTGGCCATCACCGGGATCGAGACGGCGGCGATGATCCCGTCGATCATGTCGGGGTCGCTCATCCGCGCCACGCCGCCCTGCACCCTGATGTCGGCAGGTACCCGCTCCAGCGCCATCACCGCGACCGCTCCGGCGTCCTCGGCGATCTTCGCCTGGTCGGGGGTGACCACGTCCATGATCACACCGCCCTTGAGCATGTCCGCCATACCCCGTTTGACCCGCTGGGTACCGGTGGCTGGGGCAGCCGAGCTGCCGCTGATGTCGGGACTGTCGGTGGAGCCATGGACTGACACGGGGTTCCTCACTTCGTAAGCCGCATTTCTAAGCCGCGCTGATACCTCCATGGTAGGTGCAGCGCCAGGCGTCCCGGCAGGCCAGTCGGCCCGTATGCGCCCTTTTGCCGGGCATCGGCGGGCGGAGCGGAGGGGGCCAGCGGGCCGAGAGGGGCCGTCAGCCGGCCAGGTGCGGCATGTCCGTGCCCTGCTCGCCCATCCCGATCGGCGCCAGCGTGTCGTCGATCTCGAAGAACTCGGGCAGCGGGGCGCCGCCGGCCAGCCGCAGCATCCGCGCCAGCCAGCGGCGGCGCGCGGCGACCGTCACCGCCACGGCGTCGTTGTAGAACTTCCGCGCGATAAAGACCTGCTGCGCCGTCGACTCGAGCTCGGCGAGCAGCTCGTCAGCACCCTCGGCCGGCTCGATCGAGTCATGGAAGTCGGGCTGGCCGAAGACGGCCCGCAGCGCCCTGGTCAGGTCGCTCTCGGCGAGTTCCCGGCCGGACCTGGCCGATCGCGCGTCATGCGCGAGATCGGCCAGCAGCAGGCTCGCCGCCGGGTCGAGCAGCCCGGACGAGGCGATCTCGAGCGCCACCGAGCTCCGCCGCACCAGAGCCGCGTCCAGCGCGGCGCGGGCGGTCTCCACCCTGGTGTGCAGCCGGTCGAGACGGCCGGCCCGCCAGGACACGTAGACGCCGCTGACCGCCAGCACGCCGATGATGATCAGGCTGATCACGGGTGCCATCATGCGCTCGCAGCGGCAGCCGAGGCGGAGCCGGCGGGCCCGGCGGGCAGCACGGCCTCGTAGACCTTGACCACGTCGCGGGCGATCTTCGACCAGTCGTAATCGCGCACGGCAGCCGAGGCGGCCGCCGACAGCGAGGCTCGTAGCGGCGGATCGTCCAGCAGCCGGCCGATCGCCGCCGCCAGCTCGTCGGCGTCGCCGCTGGCGAACAGCTCGCCGGCCTTGCCTCCGCGCAGCACCCGGCGGAACGCGTCGAGGTCGCTGGCCACGATCGGCGCGCCGGCCGCCATCGCCTCGGCCAGCACGATGCCGAAGCTCTCGCCGCCGGTGTTGGGCGCGCAGAACACGTCAACCGAGTGGTACACCTGCACCTTGACCGACTCGCTGACCTGGCCGAGCAGAACCACCCGGTCCCGCAGGGAGGCGGGGACCTTCGCGATGACATCGGCGGAGTCGCCGGGGCCCGCGATCAGCAGCCGCAGCCGGGGCCGGGCTTCACCGATGATCTCGAACGCGCGCAACAGCACGGACAGGCCCTTGCGCGGCTCGTCCATCCGGCCGAGGAACCCGATCGCGCCGCCCTCCCCCGGCCAGCCGGCCAGCGGCTCGGCTTTCTCGAACCGGGAGATGGTGACGCCGTTCGGGATCAGCACCGCGTCGCCGCCCAGGTGATGGACCAGGGTGCTCCGCGCGGCCTCGGAGACGGCGATCCGGCCGCTGATCTTCTCCAGGGCCGAGCGCAGCACGGGCTCGGCCGCGAGCAGCGCCCGGGACCGGGTATTGGCCCCGTGCACGGTCGCGACGATCGGACCGTCGAAGACCCAGCAGGCGATCAGCGAGAGGCTGGGCGCCGCGGGCTCGTGAACGTGCAGGACATCGAAGTTGCCGTCCTTGATCCACCTGCGGACCCGGTTAGCCGACAGCGGCCCGAACGCGAGCCTGGCGACCGAGCCGTTGTACGGAACGGCGATCGCCCGGCCGGCCGGGACGACATAGTCGGGCAGGCTGGCGTCGTCGTCGGCCGGGGAGATCACCGAGACGTGGTGACCGAGTTCGATCAGGGCCTCGGCCAGGTCTCTGACGTGCTCCTGGACGCCCCCTGGGACATCCCAGGAGTAGGGGCACACCAAGCCGACTCTCATGGCCGGTCAGCCTTCGTATCGGCGGGCGGCGGGCGGTCAGCGCCCGGGCCGGCGGGCGGCATGGAGTCAGCGCCCGGGCCGGCGGCCGGCGGCTGGCCCGCCGCGGGCTGGTCCGGTCGGGAGCCGTTCGGCAGCTCCGCTCTGGCGCCGTTCCGCTGCGCCGCCCGCTCCCGGGCCGCGACCCTGGCCTTCGAGGCAGCCAGCCGCTCAGGATCGAGGTCGGCCACGAAGACTCGCTGCAGCATGTGCCAGTCGGCCGGGTGCTCCCTGATCCCCTGCTCGAAGACGCGCGCGACTTCCTGCGTCATCGCAGCGGCCTTCTGCCGCCGGTCCCCGACAGCAGGCACCGGAATCTCCTCGTGAATGCGGACGCCCCAGCGGTCGCCTTCGAACCACAGTGTGGCAGGCATCAGCGCGGCACCAGTCTGCACCGTCAGCGCAGCCGGCCCGCCCATCATTAGTGCTTTTTCCCCGAAGAAGTCGACTTCAATGCCGCCGCCCGTAACATCACGGTCGCACGGCAGCGCGACGAGCTTGCCGGCCCGCAGCCGCTGGGCCAGCACGCCGAACGGATGGGGGCCGCCGGTGGCCGGCAGAACCTCCATTCCGAGGCCCTCGCGGAAGGCGACGAAACGCTCGTACACCGACTCATTGTCGAGACGCTCCATCACGGTGGTAAAGGAACCCGCCCCCCGGCCGATCACCCAGGCGCCGGCCTGATCCCAGTTGCCCATGTGCGGCAGCGGCACGACGACGCCGCGGCCGGCGGCCAGGGCGGCCAGCATCGCCTCCACCTCGCCCGTCTCGATCATCCCGCCAACCAGCCGCTCGGCGGGCATCACCGGCAGCCGGAAGATCTCCAGCCAGTACCTGGCGTAGGAGCGCATCGAGGCCCGCGAGGCCGCCCGCAGCTCCTGGCCGGTCGTGGCAGGCCCGAGCACGCGCATCAGGTTGCCCTCCAGCACCCGGATGTTCGGGCCCTGCCTGCGCCATGCGATGTCGGCGACGAACCGGAAAACCGCCGCGGCCCACGACTCAGGCAGGCGGCAGACGGCCGACCAGCCGAGCGCGTAGGCAACGCCGACCAGCCTGGCTTTCATGCCGGACCTGGCCTTCCTGCCGGACTGTGCCTTCATGCCGGGTTGTGCCGGCGCACCGGCTGTCCCACCAGGCACCATAACCTCCGAGACTTGCGCAAACGAGCGCCCGACGCGCTCTAAGTGGCGGCGCTGCCTGAAGCTCCCGCACTGCCCGGAGCATCGGCAACACCGGAATCCTCTGGCACTCCGGCGGCTCCGGTGCCGGCGGGAGCGCCTGGCTGGCGCGGCGCCGCTGCCTTGCGCACCGCGTACACCCGCTGGCCGAAGGTGATCGCGCTCAGCACGGCGAGGATCCACAGGCCAGCAGGAAGGACATACGGTACGCCAAGACCAGCCAGACCGATAGCGACGAGGCCGATCAGAAGCCGCTCCGTCCGCTCGGCGATCCCCACATCGCAGCGCAGGCCCAGGCCCTGGGCGCGCGCCTTCGCGTACGACACCAGCCCGCCGGTAACCAGGCAGAACAGAGCTACCAGGGCCAGCGGCCGGTCGTGGCCGCCACCCGACAGCCAGATCGCGATGCCCGCGAACACCGCGGAATCGGCGACGCGGTCAAGCGTGGAGTCCAGGAAGGCGCCGAAGGCGCCGCTGCTCCCGGTGATCCTGGCCAGCGCTCCGTCCAGCATGTCGGTCAGCACGAATACCGTGCAGACCACCGTCCCGACGAACAGGTGAC
>JADGPC010000145.1 GCA_017882645.1 Streptosporangiales bacterium
GAAGCCAGGCTGCTTCAGGGATCCGTGCTGCCGATCGACTCGCTCCTCCACGACGAGGTGCGCCATTCCCTGCGGCGCGGATTCTGGGACGCGCTCGAAAGCGCACGGCGATAACGGCGCATTGGAACTGACCCGCGCGTTGGAATCCGCGAGCCGATGGGTACGTTGGTGACGTGGGAGCTCTGAGTCGTAAGGAATTCGACGCCATCGAATTCGAAGCGGCCCTCACGGGCGACCACAAGTCGGCAGCCGAGCGGATGATGGTGCTGGCGATGACCGGCACCCAGTCCGAGTCGATGACGCGTGCTGAGGCATTTGTCCGGGCGGGCGAGCAATGGCTGTTCGCCGACAATCCGACCGCGGCGGTGCAGGGTTTCCGGATGGCGATCGCCGACGGCGGGCCGGTTGACGTGGACCCGCGAGCCCCGATGTGCCGGGCGCTGTTCCAGCTTGGCAGTACCGACGAGGCGTACGCGCTGATCGAGACGATGCAGTCCGAGGGCCGGACCGACCCGCGCGCCTGCGACCTGATCACCGAGCTGCTGGTCGAGCAGTCGGACCTGACCGGTGCGCTGGACTGGGCCACGGCCGGCGTCGAGCTGATCTTGCAGGGTGCCGGCGAGCCGGCCGCCGACGGCGGCTACACCGGACTCGATGACCTGCTGAGGCTCCGCTACCGGATCCGCAACGACCTGCGGCTGCCAGAGGACGAGTACGACCGGATGCTCACCGCCTGACAGTGCCGGATCCGCCCCGTAATCTCGGAGTGTGACCGTCCACGAGCTGTCCCGACTCGATGCCCGGCGCATCGCCGTGCGCGCGCAGCTCCTGGATCGCTCGCGGCCGGCTGGGCTGCTCGACGTGGTGCGCCGGCTGACCCTGCTTCAGATCGATCCGGTCGCCGCGATCGCGCCGAACGCCGACCTCGTGGCCTGGAGCCGGCTCGGGTCGTCGTACGCACCAGCCGAGCTGGACACCGCGCTGGCCGACCGCCAGCTGCTCGAACTGCGGGCGATGATCCGGCCCAGCGAGGACCTGGCGCTCTACTGTGCCGAAATGGCCCACTGGGACGGTGCCGAGCTCGGCGACCTGCCGGGCTGGCGGACGTCCCGCCGTGACTGGGTGCGCGCCAACGACACGTGCCGCCTGGACATTCTCGACCGGCTCGGCTCCACGGGCCCGCTGCCGTCGCGCGAGCTTCCTGACACCTGCAAGGTGCCCTGGCAGTCGACCGGGTGGACCAACAACCGCAACGTCACGCAGCTGCTGGAGCACATGGTGCTGCGCGGCGAGGTCGCGATCGCCGGGCGCCGGGCCGGTGACCGGCTGTGGGATCTGGCGGCCCGGATCTACCCCGATGACCCGGTCGTCCCCCGGGATGAGGCGCTGCGGATCCGCAACGAGCGGCGGCTGCGGGCGCTGGGCATCGCGCGCGCCCGCGGACCGGAATGCCCGGTCGAGCCGGCCGACGTGGGCGAGGCCGGCGAGCCGGCCGCGGTCGAGGGGGTCAAGGGGACCTGGCGCGTCGATCCGGCCTTGCTCGGCCAGCCGTTCTCGGGGCGCGCGGCCCTGCTGTCGCCCTTCGACCGGCTGATCCATGACCGCAAGCGCACCGTCGAGCTCTTTGAGTTCGACTACCAGCTGGAGATGTACAAGCCCGCGGCCAGGCGCCGCTGGGGGTACTTCGCGCTGCCGATCCTGTCCGGCGACCGGCTGGTGGGGAAGCTCGACGCGACCGCGGACCACAAGGCCGGGGTGCTCCGGGTCAGCGCGATACACCAGGACCAGCCGTTCGGCCAGGCCGTGGCCGCCGCGGTGGACGACGAGATCAGGGACCTGGCGCACTGGCTGGAACTGGACCTCGCGCTGCCCCGTCAGGCCCGACGCGGCTAGACGCGTACCGCCGGGCTCGGCCGCGACGCGACCGTCAGCGAGTCGGAGCTGGCATCGACATCGACGACGACCTCCGCGCCGTCGAGGATCTCGCCGGCGAGCAGCTTGCGGGCCAGCTGGTCACCGATCGCGGACTGGATCAGCCGCCGCAGCGGCCGCGCTCCGTAGACCGGGTCGAAGCCGGTGACGGCCAGCCATTCCTTCGCGGCCGGCGTCACGGTGAGTGACAGCCGCCGGTCGGTGAGCCTGCCCGCGAGCCTGGCTATCTGCAGGTCGACGATCTGAGTCAGCTCCTCGGTCGACAGCGAGTCGAAGAGGATGATGTCGTCGAGCCGGTTCAGGAACTCGGGCTTGAACGTCGATCGCACGACCGACATCACCGCATCCTTCCTGGCCGCCTCGTCGAGCGCCGGGTCGGCGATGAAAGCCGAGCCGAGGTTCGAGGTCAGGATCAGGATCGTGTTCCTGAAGTCCACGGTGCGGCCCTGGCCGTCGGTCAGCCTGCCGTCATCGAGCACCTGGAGCAGGATGTCGAAGACCTCCGGATGGGCCTTCTCCACCTCGTCGAGCAGCACGACGCAGTACGGCCTGCGCCGCACCGTTTCGGTCAGCTGGCCGCCTTCCTCGTAGCCGACGTAGCCCGGGGGCGCGCCCACCAGCCTGGCGACGGAGTGCCGCTCGGAGTACTCGCTCATGTCGATCCGGATTATGGCCCGCTCGTCGTCGAACAGGAACTCGGCGAGTGCCTTGGCCAGCTCGGTTTTCCCGACGCCGGTCGGCCCGAGGAACAGGAAGGATCCGGACGGGCGGTCCGGGTCGGAGATGCCGGCCCTGGACCTGCGGACCGCGTCGGACACCGCCTGCACCGCCCTGGCCTGCCCGACGATGCGGTGGCCGAGTTCGTCTTCCATCCGCAGGAGCTTCCCGGTCTCGCCCTCGAGCAGCCGTCCGGCGGGAATCCCCGTCCACGCTGACACGACGTCGGCGATGTCGTCGGGCCCGACCTCTTCCTTGACCATCGGCCGGCCGGCCGCGCCGGGCCTGGCCGCTGAGCTGCCGGGCACGTCGGCGCTGCCGGGGACCTCGGCGCCGTCGGCGGGAACATCCGCAGCGTCCTCGCCCGCTGCCGCGCCGTTCGCGGCGGCCGTGGCCTGCCTGGCATCGTCTCCGGCCGCTGCCGCGGCCTGCACCAGCTCCCGCTCGAGCGCCGGGATCTCGCCGTACATCAGCCGTGACGCGGTCTCGAAGTCAGCGTCGCGCTGGGCCCGCTCCACCTGGGTGCGCAGGTCGTCAAGCTGCTTCTTCAGCTCGCCGACCTTGTTCAGGCTGGACTTCTCCCTGTCCCACCGCGCCATCAGGCCGGTGAGCTGCTCCTGCCGGTCGGCGAGGTCGGCCCGCAGCCGCTCCAGCCGCTCCTTGCTGGCCGGGTCAGCCTCCCTGGCCAGCGCGAGCTCCTCCATCTTCATCCGGTCGACCGCCCGCTGCAGCTCGTCGATCTCGACCGGGCGGGAGTCGATCTCCATCCGCAGCCGGGACGCTGCCTCGTCGATGAGGTCGATCGCCTTGTCGGGCAGGAATCGCGCCGTGATGTACCGGTCGGACAGGGTGGCCGCGGCGACGAGGGCAGCGTCGGAGATCTGCACCTGGTGGTGCGCCTCGTAACGGCCCTTCAGCCCGCGCAGGATCGCGATGGTGTCCTCGACCGACGGCTCGCCGACGAAGACCTGCTGGAACCGGCGCTCGAGCGCGGGGTCCTTCTCGATCCGCTGGCGGAACTCGTCGAGCGTGGTCGCGCCGACCATTCGCAGCTCGCCCCGGGCCAGCATGGGCTTGAGCATGTTGCCCGCGTCCATCGCGCCTTCAGCCGCGCCGGCGCCCACGACCGTATGCAGCTCGTCGATGAACGTGATGATCTGGCCTTCGCTCTCCTTGATCTCGTTCAGGACGGCCTTCAGCCGCTCCTCGAACTCGCCCCGGTACTTCGCGCCAGCCACCATCGCGCCGAGATCGAGGGCGACGAGCCGCTTGCCGCGCAGCGACTCGGGCACGTCGCCGGCCACGATCCGCTGGGCCAGCCCCTCCACGACGGCCGTCTTGCCGACGCCGGGGTCACCGATCAGGACCGGGTTGTTCTTCGTCCGGCGGGACAGCACCTGGATCACCCGGCGGATCTCGGCGTCCCGGCCGATCACCGGGTCGAGCTTGCCTTCCCTGGCGCTGCGGGTCAGGTCGATGCCGTACTTCTCCAGCGCCTGGTAAGTGCCCTCAGGATCGGGCGAGGTCACGCGCGAGTGCCCGCGCACCTGGTCGAAGGACGCGAGCAGCTGGTCCGGGGTGGCTCCAGCCTCGCGGAGCACGGTGGCCGCCTGGCCGCCGTCAGCAGCGAGCCCGACGAGCAGGTGCTCGGTCGAGACATACTCGTCGGACATCTCCCTAGCCCGCTTCGCCGCCGTGGCCAGGGCCGCCAGCAGCGGGCGCGAGGTCTGCGGCGCGCTCAGGGTGGCGCCCGCGGCCCGCGGCAGCCGGGCGAGCAGCTCCCTGGTCCGGTTCGCGATGGCAGCCGGGTCCGCGCCAGCGGCCCTGAGCAGCGACGCGGCGGTTCCGCCGTCCTGATCAAGCAGCGCGGCGAGCAGGTGCAGCCCGTCAAGGTTGGGGTTGCCCGCGGTCGACGCACGCTGAAGGGCGTCGTTCAGAGCCTCCTGGCTCTTGCGAGTGAGCTTGTCGTCCGCCACTACTGGCTCCCTTCAGGTACTGCGGCATCGCTCGATCGTGTGCCCGGCATCCGGACCGGGACGAGCGCGCCGCCGCCAGTCCTCGATCGCAACAGGGCCGCTAGCCGGGCGGCGACAGCTCTGGTCGACTCCAGCTCGGCGCGGAGCTGGCTGATCTCGGCGCGCATCTCGGCGAGCATCGCCCTGCTGCGCTGCCACTCGGACTCCAGTTCAAGAATCCGCTTGATGCCGGACAGGTTGACACCATCCTCCTGCGACAGGCGCTGGACCTCCCGCAGGATGAGGATGTCGCGCAGCGAGTAGCGCCGCCCGCGGCCCGCCGTGCGGCCGGGCGAGACCAGGCCAAGGCGGTCGTAGGCGCGCAACGTCTGCGGGTGCAGGCCGGACAGCTGCGCGGCCACGGAGATGACGTATACCGGAGTGTCGTCGGTCAGGTCGAAATCGTTCGGCATGTCATCGCCTCTCGCGGACCCTTCCCCCGGGTACCCGCCGTTTGCCATCCAGCATTACGTCCGGCCCTTCCGCAGCAGCTCGTCTCGCGGGTCAGCACCCGTCGTCGCTGCCCTGAACTTCTCCAGGGCATCTCGGGCGTCGTCCGTCAGCTCGGTCGGGACCTGGACGTCAACCTTGACGAGCAGGTCGCCCTGCGTGCCGTCGGACCTGCGGACGCCCTTTCCGCGGACCCTGAACGTACGGCCGTTCGGCGTGCCCGGCGGAATCCGCAGGTTGACCGGCATCCCGCGATGCGAAGGCACCTTGATCTCGGCGCCCAGCGCCGCCTCGGTGAAGGTCACCGGGACGGTGATGGTCAGGTTGTGACCACTCCGGCCGAACACCGGGTGACCGGACACGTGCACCCGCACGTACAGGTCACCTGGCGGACCGCCGCGCTCGCCCGGGGCGCCCTTGCCCTTGAGCTTGATCCGCTGGCCGTCCGCGACACCGGCGGGGATGCGGGCCTGGATGGTCCGCGCGCTCATGGCCCGGCCGCTGCCGCCGCAGGTCGCGCACGGGTCGTCGACCACCAGGCCGCGGCCGCGGCAGGTGGTGCACGGCTCGGAGAACGCGAAGCTGCCGAGGTCGCGGCTGGACTGGCCAGTACCCTCGCAGGTCGGGCAGACCTTCGGCACGGTGCCCGCCTTCGCTCCGGTGCCGCGGCAGACCTTGCACGGACCCTCGTCGGTCAGCCGCAGGGTCACGGTCGAGCCCTCGATGGCGTCGCTGAAGGTCAGCGAAGCCTCGGTCTCGACGTCCGCTCCCCGGCGCGGCCTGGCCTGGGTGGTCGTCCGGCCGCCACCGCCGCCGAACATGCCGCCGAGCAGGTCGCCCAGGCGTCCGCCCGAGCCGGTCGAGCCGAAGATGTCGCCGAGGTCGAAGGTGCCGTACTGGCCGCCGGCGCCCCCTGGCGTCCTGGCCCGGCCGGCCCCGAACAGCGACCTGGCCTCGTCATACTCGGCCCGGCGCTTGGAGTCGGACAGGACGTTGTAAGCCTCGGAGATCTCCTTGAACCGCTCCTCCGACGCAGAGTCACCCTTGTTGGCGTCCGGATGGTACTTGCGCGCGAGCTTGCGGTAGGACTTCTTGATCTCCTCAGCGGACGCACCCTTCGTCACCCCGAGAGCCTTGTAATAGTCCTTCTCGAGGAAGTCCTTCGTACTCAACAGGCCCCTCCTGGTCGGGGTTAGTCGCCGTCGTCGGGCGTGTGGTCATCGGCACTGGCGGCGTCCGCCTCGCCCGATGCGTCACCGGTGCCGCCTTCCCCGGACGATTCGCCGCTCGCGGTCCGCGCGCCCGCCGGGTCGGTCGGCTCGGCCACCGCCACCCGGGCCGGGCGCAGGATCCGCTCGCCGACCTTGTAGCCAGGCTGCAGAACCTGAACGCAGGTGGGCTCGGTCACGTCGGCCGAGTACGAGTGCATAAGCGCCTCGTGCACGTTCGGGTCGAATGCCTCGCCCGCCTTGCCGAAGGTGGTCAGCCCGAGCTTGCCGGCCGCGGCCTCAAGGGCCTCGGCGACCGCTTTGAAGCCGCCGGTCAGCTCGCCGTGGTCGCGGGCCCGGCCGATGTCGTCGAGCACGGGAAGCAACTCGGCGACGACGCTGGCGAGGGCCTGCTCCCGGACGGCTGCCCGGTCGCGGTCGACCCGCTTGCGGTAGTTGGCGTATTCGGCCTGCACCCGCTGCAGGTCGGCCGTCCGCTCGGCCAGCCTGACCGCCACGTCGCCCGAGCCGCCGTTCCGCGCGGCACCGTCACCCGGCGACGGGGCTCCGGCCGAGCCTGCCTCGCCGGCCGCAGCCCCGCCGGGGCCGGTACTGCCCGAGCCGCCCTGAGGCTTGCCCGCGGCGCCGGCCTCCGGGCGGAGACTGCCGGGCTTGGACACCGAGTGCTTGCCCGGCCGTGGCTGGCCGCCCCCGCGCGCGGCCTGGGCCGCGCCGGGCGCCTGAGCCGCCGGATCCCTTGGCTGGCCGGTCACCGGATCGATTCGCCTTCGGTCCCTGATCACCGGACCCTGGCTCTCCTCTTCTGATGCCGACATCAGGCCGTGTCACCCCCCGAGGCTGGCTTGTCGTCCTCGACGATCTCCGCCTCGACAACCTCGTCGTCGGGCGTCTCGCCGGCGGGCGCGCCAGCGTTCTGGGTGGCGGTGCCCTCGGCCTGGGCCTGTGCGTAGATCGCGGTGCCCATCTTCTGGCTGGCCTGGGCGGCCTTCTCCGTCGCGGTCCTGATCGCCTCGGTGTCGGTGCCCTCGAGTGCCTTCTTCAGCTCGGCGATCGACTCGTTGACCTCGGACGTCACGTCCTCGGGCAGCTTGTCGGAGTTCTCGGAGAGGAACTTCTCCGTGGTGTAGGTGAGGGTCTCGGCCCGGTTGCGGACCTCGGCCTCCTCGCGGCGCTTGCGGTCCTCGTCGGCGTACTTCTCCGCGTCCGTCATCATCTTCTCGATGTCGTCCTTGGACAGGGCCGAGCCGCCCGAGATGGTCACGGACTGCTGCTTGCCGGTGCCCAGGTCCTTCGCCGAGACGTTGACGATGCCGTTCGCGTCGATGTCGAAGGTGACCTCGATCTGCGGGAGGCCTCGCGGCGCCGGCGCGATCCCGGCCAGCTCGAACATGCCGAGCTTCTTGTTGTAGGCCGCGATCTCGCGCTCGCCCTGGAAGACCTGGATCTGCACGGACGGCTGGTTGTCGTCGGCCGTCGTGAAGATCTCCGAGCGCTTGGTCGGGATCGTGGTATTGCGCTCGATCAGCTTGGTGAAGATGCCGCCCTTGGTCTCGATGCCCAGCGACAGCGGGGTCACGTCGAGCAGCAGGACGTCCTTCACCTCGCCCTTGAGCACGCCGGCCTGCAGGCAGGCGCCGACCGCGACGACCTCGTCCGGGTTAACGCCCTTGTTCGGCTCCTTGCCGCCGGTCAGGTCCTTGACCAGGTCGACGACGGCAGGCATCCGGGTGGAGCCGCCGACGAGCACCACGTGGTGGATGTCGCTCAGCTTGACCCCGGCGTCCTTGATCACCTGCTGGAACGGGCTCTTGCACCGGTCGAGCAGGTCCGAGGTCATCTTCTGGAACTCGGCCCTGGTCAGCTTGGTGTCCAGGTGCAGCGGGCCCTGCTCGGAGTGCGTGATGTACGGCAGGTTGATCTGCGACTCGGTCGAGCTCGACAGCTCGATCTTGGTCTTCTCGGCCGTCTCCCGCAGCCGCTGCAGCGCCATCTTGTCCTGCGACAGGTCGGTGCCGTAGCTGTTCTTGAAGTTCTTGACCAGCCAGTCGACGATCCGCTGGTCCCAGTCGTCACCACCGAGGTGGTTGTCGCCGCTGGTCGCCTTGACCTCGACGACGCCCTCGCCCACCTCGAGCAGGGGGACGTCGAAGGTCCCGCCGCCCAGGTCGAAGACCAGGATGGTGGCCTCGCTCGCCTTGTCCAGGTGGTAGGCCAGGGCCGCGGACGTGGGCTCGTTGATGATGCGCAGCACGTTGAGGCCGGCGATCTGGCCGGCTTCCTTGGTGGCCTGCCGCTGGGCGTCGTTGAAGTAGGCGGGGACGGTGATGACCGCGTCGGCCACGTTCTCGCCCAGGTATGCTTCGGCGTCCCGCTTCAGCTTCTGCAGGATGAAGGCGCTAATCTGCTGGGGCGTGAATTTCTTGTCATCGATCTTGATGGACCAGTCGGTGCCCATCTGGCGCTTCACGGACCGGATGGTCCGGTCGACGTTGGTCACCGCCTGGCGCTTGGCCACCTCGCCGACGAGCACCTCGCCGTTCTTGGCGAACGCGACCACGGACGGCGTGGTCCGGGAGCCTTCCGCGTTCGCGATAACCGTGGGCTCGCCGCCCTCGAGGACAGCGACGACGGAGTTTGTGGTCCCGAGGTCTATGCCTACCGCTCGTGCCATGTGTTCAGTCCTTGGTTTCTCGTTGGCCGCGGTGTCGTGGCCGTGGGTTTGCTGAGTGATTCTGAAGCTTGAGTCTCGCCGACGCAAGTTTGCCAGCCATGCTCACTCAAGTCAAATGAGTTGAGTCGACCAGGCTCAACTTTCAACGCACCATCGCTCCGAGGCATTCCCGGAGCATATATGGCGTTATCCCACCCGACCCTGCCGATCCCGCCGGCGGCAGGGGGTTACTGGTCAGCCGCCCGCGGGCGACCGTGCGGCTGACCGCAGGGAGAGGACAACCCGGTCGCTGGCTCCGTCCAGGACGCCGCCGGCCGGGTCGTCCTCGCCGCTCGCGCGGACGGCATCGCGCTCGGGGCGCAGGATGTCCCTGACGACCAGCACGCACAGCAGCAGCACCGTGCAGAACCTGGTCAGCAGCGCGGCGAAGTACAGGCCAGGCGATACGGCGCCGGCAGTC
>JADGPC010000146.1 GCA_017882645.1 Streptosporangiales bacterium
AGCTGCGAGGCCAGTGGCGGCTGTGAGGCTGGCGGCGGCTGTGAGGCTGGCCAGGGCGGACCGCCCGCTGCTGGCGGGGTTGACTCGCTCACGGCCCATGGTGGCCCGCCAGCCGACACCGGCCGGGACTCTTCCACTGGTCGCGCCTCCTCGATCTCCCACGGCGGCCTGCTGGGCGGCGGCCAGGCCGGATTTGACCCGGGCGATGATGGCTGGCCCGACATCGCTGGCATCGGCGGGTCCTCTCCCAAGTCGGTGACTAGGACGCATTATGTCCAACTACATCACCGTCTGTGAGCGGATCTAAGTAGCAAGGTCTGGCAGAGGCAGCCGATCGGCAGCGGGCGGAGGTGGGCAGGGTGGCAAGTATCGTGAGCGGGCTGACCTCGGCGCTCGGCCACCTGAACGGCTGGCAGGCCATCGGGCTGATCGCGGCGCTTGTCTTCGGGGAGACGGCGCTCTTCCTCGGCTTCGTCCTGCCCGGGGAAGCGGCCGTCGTCTTCGGCGGCGTGCTAGCCAGTCGCGGGCATCTCTCGCTGCCGGTCCTGATCGGCGGCGTGGTGCTCACCGCTGTCGCCGGACCGCTGGTGGGGTATGAAGTCGGCCGGCGGATGGGCGACCGGCTGTTCACCTCGCAGAAGCTGAACCGAGTCGCCGGACCGCTCGACCGGGCCCGCGTCATGCTGCGCGACAGGGGCGGGCTGGCCGTTCTCGGCGGCCGTTTCGTCGCGGTGGTCCGGGCGCTGATGCCCACAGCTGCCGGGGCCGCTGCGATGCCCTACCGGGTATTCGCCATCCACAACCTGGTCGGCGGAGTTATCTGGGGCGTGGGCTACAGCTTGCTGGGCTACCTGGCCGGGTCGGCTTACGGGGTCGTCGAGCGCGCGGTCGGGGCCGGCCTGGCCATCGCCGTCGCGGTGGTCGTCGTTGCCGGCGCGGCGGCCTGGGCCTGGCGCCGGCACGCCAGGCTGGCTAGTACGCGGGCCGGGGACGCCGAGTCCACTGGACCGGCTGCCGCGGCACCTCCGCCCGCCCCGGCCGACTGACCCGCCCGGCCGGCTGAAGCGCAGCCTTCAGACGTCGACCGCCTGGTCCGTGCGGCCGATGATGTCGGGACGCCGGTGTCTCAGGCTCGGCAGCACCGCTCTGACGCGGTCGGTCATCTCGGTATCCACCAGGCCGGCTACGACCGCGGGAGCCGAGCCGAGATCGAGCCTGACCGCGCCCATCGGGTCCACCAGCATGCTCCGGCCGACCCCGGTCGGAGCCGACGTGGCCGGCTCGTGCGGATCGGGTACCTGCCCTGCCGCTGCCACCCAGATGGTGTTCTCGATCGCGCGGGCCCGGACGAGCGTCACCCAGTGCTCCTCCTTGAACAGGCCGGAGGCCCAGGCGGACGGAATGACGATCAGATCGGCGCCGCGTACGGCCAGCTCGCGCGCCAGCTCGGGGAAGCGCACGTCGTAACAGGTGAGGAAGCCGACCTTGATCCCGGCGATATCGGATATCACGATGTCTGATCCGGGAGCGACGGTCGCTGACTCTCGCTGGCCAAGTGCGTCAAAGAGATGGATCTTGCGGTAAGTCGCTACGAGCTGGCCACTCGCGTCAAAGGCGACGGTGGTGTTGTAGACCCGGTCGCCCGGCGCTGGCTCGAAGATACCGGCGGCTAGCGCGACGCCGCTGGCGCGGGCCGCGGCTGACAGCCCGCTGCAGAACGGCCCGTCGAGCGGCTCCGCCACCGTCCGGAGGTCGGCGGAGAATCTCGCCTGTGTTCCCTCCGGGAAGACAGCCAGGTCAGACCCCTGCTCCCTGGCGCTGGTCAGTGCGGACTGGACTCGGCTGAGATTGACGGCCGGCTGAGAGCTGGCCGGCATCTGACAGAGGGCGACGCGCATGAGCGAAGCGTACTTCGCGGTCGGCCCGGCCGGCCGGACTGGGTGCTGGCCGGTCAGAGTAGCTCACCGCCCAGGCGGGGAGCGGGCGGATGCGCTCGGCCCGGAAGCCGAGCAGCCGGCGGGCCGCCTGGGTGGTGCCGCCCGGCGCCTGGCCGGACAGGCTGTGCGCCGACTCTTCGCGTCGGCTGGCGAAGCTGACCAGGAGGATGGCCGCGAGCGGCCCTCCGGCAATGACGACCGCGGCCGCTGCGGCGATAACGATCCAGATCGGATTCATCTGTCCTTCCTTTCTTGGTGCGGATCGGCTGATCCATCGGGGGGCCGGTACTTGTCCGGCCTGGCGGGCGTTGCGGCTTTACTCACTGCCACTCTCCGTTTAGCATCGAACCAATGTTCCTGCTCATCTAACTCATACCAACCAGCTGGCTGATTCAAACGATGTGCAGGGGTATGAAGTACCTGTCCAGTTGGTGACAATCGCGGGACGGCGAGGGA
Organism: Streptosporangiales bacterium; assembly: GCA_017882645.1. GTDB lineage: Bacteria > Actinomycetota > Actinomycetes > Streptosporangiales > Streptosporangiaceae > Chersky-822. The sequence continues at coordinate 2,394 of JADGPC010000146.1, forward strand.
GGTCGATGATGGCCCCGGCCAAGTACCAGCAGATTGCTGATCGATTGCGTGATCAGATCGACAGCGGCGCACTGCAACCAGGAGAACGGCTGCCGAGCGAGCCGGACCTCGTCCGGCAGTTCGATGCCTCTCGCAATACCGTCCGGCTGGCCCTTGCCCTGCTGACCAATCAGGGCCTCGTCGTAACCAGGCAGGGGCTGGGGACCTTCGTAACCGAGCCCGCCAGGCCGTTCACCGCCCTGCTGTCCAGGGTCACGTCGCATCCAGCGGTGCAGAGCACGTCGACCTTGCTGCCGGAGGTCAGCAACGCGAAGGCTGAGGCGGAGACGTCCAGGCAGGTCGTCGAGAAGTCGCCGGCCTCGGTCAGCGTGGCCGAGAAGCTGGAGATCCACCCGGGGGAACTGGTCGTCGTGCGCCGCCGGAGCGGCACGATCGGCGATGTTCCCTGGATGATGATGGCGTCCTACTTCCCGCTCGACATCGCCGCCGGAACGCCGCTCGAGCAGGCCGGTGACATCGTGGCCGGCAGCATCCAGCTGCTGTCCGATCTCGGGTACCCCCAGCTCGGGTTTGTCGACGAGATCGGTGCGCGGATGCCGAGCAGCCGGGAGTTCGCGTTCTTCGGCCTGTCGACCGGGACACCGGTGGTCGTGGTGAACCGCACCGCCTACACGAAGGACCGCCCGATCCGGATGACGAGATACGTGTACCGCGCCGACCGGGTCAGGCTGACTCACGAGGTAGGGAGCATCCCGACGAGGTACCACAGTGGTTAGCTGCCACCGGGGCTAGCTGCCACCGGGGCCAGCTGTAACCGGGGCCAGCCGTCCGGGTGGCGAGCTTATTTCCCGGCCAGCGCGGCGAGCCTGCGCACGAACACATCGGCGTTGACGGTGCCGAGGCCGGAGGCGAGGTCATATCCGGCGACCGCGTCCCAGCCGCGGACCGTATAGGTCTTGCCGTTCTGCCGGAAGCTGACCGTGTTATTGCCCTTGGTCACGTCGACGATCCCGGACGTGCTGGCCGCCGCCATCTTGTACAAGTCGGCGTTGATCGGCCCCAGCCAGCGGCCCGCGACCTGGTCGGCCAGCGCGATCACGCCGGCGAAGAGCGGGGTCGCCTCGCTGGTGCCGCAGATGATCTGCCAGCCGTGCCCGCTGAAGCTCTGGAAGATGTCGACCGGGTGAGAGCAGGACGCGCTCATCGAGATGTCCGGGACACCCCGGTGCGGTCCGAGCAGTCCAGCGTCGGCGTTCTGGTACGCGGGCCGGCTGAACATGATCGACTTGCCGCCGCCGCTCGCCGACGGCGAGCCGGCCGGGTCGCTCCACACCTGGTCGGGCGCGGTCCTGCTGCCCTGGCTGTCGAGCCGCAGGTCGGTCCCACCGACTGCCGTGACCAGCGGATCACTAGCCGGCCAGGACGTGACGCGGCGCGTGTAGAAGGTGGTCAGGTCATTGTGGAAGTCGGTGGCACCCCCGTCGCCCGAGGCGCTCAGGATCGTGACGTCGTGCGACGGCTGCGCCGCCTCCAGGTAGGCGCCCCGCAGCGGCCGCAGGGTGCCCTTGGGGAAGGTCTCCTCGGTGGCGCCGAAGCTCTGGCTGATCACGCCGCCGAGCTTGTGTGCCATGACGTACTTCTCCGCCGTGACAATCTGCGGGAAGCCGCTGCGGCCCTCGTTCTCCGACACCGGCGTCTCGGCCAGCACGATCCACGCCCCCGGGGCCATGACGTGCGCCCACTCCACGTCAAGGGTTGTCTCCTCGGCCCAGCTCAGCCTCGTGCTGGTGGGTGTGAACTTCGGTATCGGGCCAGCCGGATGAATGATCAGCAGCGACGGCGGCGCGGGCAGCTTGAACTGGCGGTCGAAGACCCCGAGGTCATGTCTGATCGTCGGCGAGCCGAAGCTGTCCACGACCACGATCGACTGGCCCTTGCCGTCGATACCCGACTGCAGGAGCGGGCTGACGGAGTAGGCGGCCCTGATCTGTTCCGGGTTGTAGCCACCGGACGGCGCGGCGGTCATCCGCATCGTCGGGACCCGCAGCATCGGGAACACCGATATGGTTGCGGGCTGCCCAGATCGCCCGGCGCGATGCCCCGGCTGCGCTCCCCAGGCGCCCGCGGCCGCCAGCAGCGCTGCGGCCGCCGCGCTGCCTGCCGCCCACCGAATGATCCCGCTGCGCTGGCGCATCCGTACCCCTCTCTCCGTGAGCCACCCCGTCGGCCGCTCGGTGAGCCACCCCGCCGGCCTCTCCGTAGGCCACCCCGCCGGCCGCGCCCGCGCGACGTCACCGGATCGCTGCTCTGGCAGCAATGAATCCCCGCTAGATCCCCGCCCGCGAAGCGTCCGGCGGACTGCCGCCCTCGCGGCGTCAACTGAACCGCGGCAACCATAGCGGCTCGCTGGCCGCGGCACGCCGCTATCGCGTCAGCTGGGACGAGCCGGCCACGGACCAATCGGATACCCGGTGACGTTCGCTAACGTCGTGACATGCTCGCGCTGACGCTGGTCGCCCTGTCGGTCGGGTTGTCGAACCTGCCCGCGGCGATCGGAATCGGCATCGGCGGGGTCGACCGCCGCACCAGGCTGCGCGTCGGGATCATCTTCGGGATCTTCGAGGCCGGCATGCCAGTGATCGGGCTGCTGATCGGCCACGGCCTGGCCAGCTCGATCGGACGGCAGACCAAGTGGCTTGCCGCTGCGCTACTGGTCGGGGTCGGCGGCTACACCATCGTCAGGAGCCTGCGCCCGAAGCCGCCGGCCGGCCGCGACCGGGCCATGGGCGGCCTCAAGGATCTGCTGAAGCTCGGCGTCAGCGGGCTCGCGCTGAGCGTGGACAATCTGGCCGCCGGCTTCGCGCTCGGCTCGTACCAGGTCAGCATCCTGGCCGGAGTCGTCGTCTTCGCAGTGGTCAGCGTCGTGATGTCGCTGGCCGGACTGGAATTCGGCGCGCGGATCGGCCGCCGGGCGGGGGAGCGCGGTGAGCTGATCGGCGGCGTCATCCTGGTCGGGGTAGGCGCCGCGGTAGCGTTCGGGGTGCTGGCCTGACCCGGCTTACTCGCTGACGCTGAGCGCTGCCTTCGGGCACGAGCGCACCGCAAGCCGGACCGCGTCGGCGAGGGCGGGCGGCACGTCGCCCGCCGTGATGTGCAGGACATCCTCGTCGTCCACCTGGAAGATCTCGGGCACCAGCCCGGCGCAGACCGCGTTGGCCTCGCAGGCGTCGCGATCGACTTCTACCCTCACCGCACGCCTCCGGTCATCAGGACTCTTGCCGTCAATACCCACCTTAGTGTCCGGCGCGCGCCTGTCCGTTGCCCGGCCGGCCGGCGGATTCGGCAGACTGTCCTCATGACCTATGTCCTGCCTGATGAGCACAGGCGCTTCGCCGAGGCGGCCAGGGGCTTCATGCCGCCGCCGGAAGGCGAGGCGCTGTTCGGGGCGGCCGCCGCCTACGCCGCGGCCGGGCCGATCGTCGAGATCGGCACCTACTGCGGCAAGTCCACGATCTACCTGGCGGCCGCCGCCGCCCAGACCGGCCAGGTCGTGCTGACGGTCGACCACCATCGTGGCTCGGAGGAGAACCAGCCGGGCTGGGAGTACCACGAGCCCGACCTGGTCGATCCGGCTGTCGGCCTGCTCGACACCCTGCCGTCGTTCCGGTCGACGCTCGCTGCGACCGGGCTCGAGCAGCACGTGATCGCGGTCGTGGGCCGGTCGGCCGTGGTGGCCAGGCTGTGGCACGAACCGATCGGCATGCTGTTCATCGACGGCGGTC
>JADGPC010000535.1 GCA_017882645.1 Streptosporangiales bacterium
CCGCGATTCCGCGGCTGATCTCCAGCCCGGCCGCATGCAGCAGCACGTCGATGCGCCCGTGCCGGTCCCTGATGTCGTCGACGACCTTCGCCACGGCGTCGGCGTCCAGGAGGTCCACGGCGTGGTAGTAGGCCTCGCCGCCGGCCGCGCGGACCGCTTGGACCGCGGTCAGCGCTGACTGGAGCCGCTCGTAGCGGGAGAGTTCACGCTCGATCAGCACCGGGGTGGGCCGCTTCCCTGCGGCCTTCAGGCGCTCGCTGATCGTCGCCCTGAGGCCGTCCCGGTCGGTCATGAAGGCCGCCAGGTCCGGGTCGGCTGGATCGGGCTCAGGGGTGAGGTCGAGCAGGTGGAAGGTGCCGCCGCTGGCAGCAGCCAGGTCCGCGACGATCGCTGAGACGATGCTGCCGGCCGCGCCGGTGACCGCGAACACGCTCTCGCGGCCCAGGACCAGCCCGTCAGCTCCGTCGCCGAACGGGATCTCCTGCAGGCCCACCGCCCACCGGCGGCCCGTGGCCCGGCCGATCTCGATGGCGCCCGGATCACGCAGCGTCTCCTCGATCAGCGCGTCAGCGAGCGACGCGGTCTTCTTGGTCACCGGGAAGTCGACCGCCTTGGCCAGCACGTCGGCCCGCTCGCGGCGGTAAGCCTTGGTGAATCCGGTCACCGCACCGCCCAGCGGCGCCACGGCGCCCGCCTCGTCGTAACCGTGGTAGCCACCCAGCCGAGTCGCGGACACCAGGAACGTGCCCCGGGGGCCCAGGTGACCTTCGGTGTCGAGGCGGCGCACCACCTCATATAGCTGCTTGACACGGCTTTCCAGTGCGGCTCGCCAGCCCGCCAGGTCGAGCTGGCCGATGGCCGGCTCGGCGTCGAGCGCTGTGAGCCAGTAGAGCCCGTGCACCGGGCCGTCGCTGAGCCACGTCGTCAGCCGGGCTTCGATGTCGGCGGCGCCGGATCCGGGCTCCAGCACTAGCGCGGTCGCGCCCAGCGCACCCAGCCGCCGGACGAGCACGTCCGCGACGCCGCCCTTGTCGGCCATCACGATGACACGCTTGGTCTCATCCAGCGTGACCCCGGTGGGGATGCACCAGTCGATCGGCGGCCGCAGCACCGGAACCGGAACCCGCCGTGGCAGCCGTCCGGCCGCTGCGACATCTCCGGTAAAGGCTGGCGCGGTGCTGGCTGGCGCGGGCTCAGCCGCCACGGGCTCGGCCGCCACGGACTCGGCCTGCTGGGGCGCCTGGACCTGCTGGTCGGCCGGAACCTGGACCTCAGCAGCTGGTGCGCGGTCGCGGGCGAAGCCGATGACGTGGGCCAGGGTGGGGAAGTCGCGGAGCCTGAGGTTCTCATCGCGCGGGATGTCGAACTGCTCGCGCACGGCGGCGAACACTTCGGCCTGCTTGACGGTGTCGACGCCGAGGTCGGCTTCCAGATCGAGATCAAGGTCGAGCAGCTCGGGCGGGTAGCCGGTCATGTCAGCGACGATCCGCACGATCTGGCTGACCACCGGATCCTCAGTGCCGGCAGGTGCGGTGGCGACAGGTGCGGCGGCGGCAGGTGCGGCCGCAGCCGCGGTGGTGGCCGCAGCGGGTGCTGGGGCCTCAGCCTGAGGCGCGGCCGGAGCGGGCCTGGCCGGCTCGGCCAGCTGCGCCCGGTCCCGGACGAAACCGATGACATGGGCCAGGGTCGGGAAGTCCCGGAGCCTGAGGTTCTCATCTCGCGGGATGCTGAAGCGTTCCCGGACGGCGGCGAAGACTTCGGCCTGCTTCACCGTGTCGACGCCGAGGTCGGCCTCGAGGTCGAGGTCCGGCTCGAGCAGATCTCGCGAGTAGCCGGTGAGCCCTTCGACAATATCCAGCACGGCTTGCTCCACCGGGTCAGCCGCCGGCGGCGCGGCGACCGGCGCCGCCGCTGCGGCTGCCGGGGCCGGGGCGGACGCCGCCGGGGCAGGCGCTGGCGCGGCTGAGCGGACGCCAGCGGGGACCGCATGAGCCAGACCTGGTGGCGCCGCGGCCACCCGGCCGCCGGCCAGCAGGCCGTCCACGACCAGGCCATCTGGCGAGGGCGCGGGAGCGGTAAATGCAGGCGCGATAGCCACGACCGGGGAAACAGCGGGCTCGGCGGGCCGTACCGCGGGCTCGGCGGGCACCGGGGCCGGCTGGACCGGGCCGTCGTCGACGACGCGGAGCCGGTGCTGCGCGACCTCGAGCCTGGCCGCCGGGCGGCCGGTCACCCGGGCCAGCCAAGAGTTCCACGTCGCTTCATCAGCCACCCGGTAGGCGAAGCCGAGGTCGGTGGGCGCGCGGCGGCGGCCGTCCGGCGAGGCGGTCCAGCGCAGCAGCATCATCGCGATCTGCGAGCCGAAGCCCGCGGCCAGGCGGAGGGCAAAGCTGACCGGATAGGCGCCGCCCTTGGACAGGTTCAGTGGGCCGAGTTCGGGATCGACCTCGCGGAAATTGGCGACTGGCGGGACGATCCCCGTTTCCAGTGCCTTGATGGCCACGACCTCTTCGATCCCGGCGCCCATCGCGTGGCCGGTGAAGCCCTTGGTGTTGGCGATGACGACCGAGTCGGCGTCCGGGCCGAACACCCGGCGCAGCGCATTGATCTCAGCCGACGCACTGCCGCCGCGGGCG
>JADGPC010000536.1 GCA_017882645.1 Streptosporangiales bacterium
AAAAAACGCGATCGCGTGGCGGTCGATGCCGCGGCGCTCCGCCTGCTGCAGCAGGGTCTCCATGACCTGGCCGATGTGGCTGACGTCGAGCCGGGTGCCGTGGAAGGCGCTGTTGGCGGCGACCGCCGCGAGCACCTCGCAGATCGGCCGGATGCCGCGCTCGCGCGCCGCAGCAGCGGACTCGATCACCACGGCCGCGGCACCAGCACCGATGATCATGCCGTGCCGCCTGCGGTCGAACGGCAGCGCGGCGTTCTCCACGACGTCGTCAGTCGCGGCCGCGCCACTGGCCAGGAAGCCTGACCCGGTCCACGGCAGCAGCGTGTCCGAGGAGATATTATCCGCTGACACGATGATCACCCGGCGGCAGCGGCCGGCCCGGATCCAGTCCTCGGCCACCGAGACCGCCACGGCGGTGCTCGCACAGGCCGAGTTCACCTGCGTGTTCGGCCCGCGGGCGCCGATCAGTTCGGCGAACTGCGAGTGGCCCATGGCCAGCGTCCGGAACAGGAAGCGGCGGTCGAAGATGAACGGGTGCGTCTCCAGCGCGTGCCGGTGCTCGGCGATGCGGCGGTCGACTTCGGCGATCGCCTGGTCGGAGGCGCTCATCCGGCTGCGGATGTTCTCGAGCGTCGCGAGCTCGCTCCGGTGCGCGCGGTCCTCGTGGTAATGGTTCATGTCGTGAACGAACGACTCGTAGCCGGGGAACGCCGAGGCGAACAGCACGCCGGTATCGTCCCGCAGCTCGTCAGGCAGTCCCCAGGCGCCAGGCAGCTGGGTGCCGAGCGTGGTCGTGTGGTAGTGCCGGACCAGCGGGATGCCCGCGTCGCGCAGCGCGTCAATGCCGGCGCCGATCGCCAGCCTGGTGCAGGCGTCGAGCGCGGCGTCCCGATCGGGGTCGATGCCGAACTCCTCGACCGCGTTGAAGGGGGCGTACCGGCCCGCCAGCTTGATGACGTCCTCCTCGCCGTCGATCGTCTCGAAGACCGGCTCACCGCGTTCGCTCTTCACCAGCCTGGTGATGTGCTTGTTGACCATCTCACGGCGGACCTGCCGCGGGATCAGGTCGATGAACTGCTGACCGGACAGGATGCGGGAGACGTTCTCGTCGTCGAAGATCCGGTCGACGCCGGGCAGGCCCAGCGCGGCGCCGGTGATGACAACCGGTTCCATGGCGGCCGGTGCCTGATCGGAGGCCGCCGCGGCGGCCGGGTACCCGGCGGGTGCCGAACCGTCGTTCAGAATGTGACGGCCCTGCGCTAGCAGGTCAGCCACCAGGTGGCCGAGTTCGGAATAGCGATCGCTTGACATGACTGGTCCCTGAGAAGCAGGTGCGGGTGGACGCGGAGCCGGGCTGGCGGGCACGGTGCTGGCGGGCACGGTGCTGGCGGGCGCGGTGCTGGCTGCCACGTGCGGCTCGGTCGCGGTGATAACGACGGGGGTGGCGGCCACCTGGCCGGTGGCAGCGGCCGCCGGGCGGGGACTGGCGGCGGGAGTGCTGGCGGCGGGAGTGCTGGCGGTCACCGGCTGCGGGGCAGGCGTCGCCTGCGGTGTGTCCTGGGCGGGTGCACCGAACCCGGCCGCGTACAGGCCGCACAGCGCGGCGTTGAACGAGGTCAGGTCGCCGTTCTTCGGGTGGTTGGTGAACAGCGTGACGACGTCGTCGTGCACCGAGCCGAGCACGTCCTCGGCGAAGCCTTGCAGCGCGCGCTTGGGCCCGACCTCGACGAACACCCGGGCCCCGGCCTCGTACAGGGTATGCAGGCCCTTGACGAACTGCACGGGCGAAGCGACCTGGCGGCCGAGAGTGTCCAGCATCCTGCCGACCACGTCCGGGCCCTCGGTCAGGTAGAACTCGCCATCGACGTTGGCCACGATGGGCAGGGTGGGCGCGTGCAGCTGCAACCGGGCCAGCGTCTGCTTGAGCGGATCACTGACCGGCGCCACGATCGAGGTGTGGAAGGCATGGCTGACCGGAATGCGGAACGCCGTCATCCCAGCCTCCTGGAATGCCGCGATAGCCTGCTCGACGGCGGGGGTGGCGCCGCCGATCACGGCCTGGTGCGTGCTGTTCACGTTGGCGGTGACCACGTAGCCGTCGACCGACGCGACGATCCGCTCGATGTCCTCCAGCGGGGCCATGACGGCGGCCATCGCCCCGTTGTCGGCGATGTCCAGCCGGGCCATGCCGCGGCCGCGGGCGCTGACCGCCTCGAGCGCGGCCGGGAACGACAGGGCGCCCGCCTCAACGAGCGCGCCGTATTCACCGAGGCTGTGACCGATCACCATGTCGGGCTTGATGCCGTAGGCCTCCAGCATCCGGGTCAGGGCGAAGTCGGTGGCCAGCACGGCGGGCTGGGTGATCTCGGTCTGCAGCAACTGCTGCTCGAGCTGCGCGACCGCATCGGGATCGCTGCTGTCGATGAAGATGTAGTCGGTCAGCGGCTTGCCGAGCAGCGGCGCCATCACCCGGTCGGCCTCGGCGAACGTCTGCGCCACGATCGGCTCGGTCGCGCGGAGCTCATCGAGCATGTTGACGTACTGCGAGCCCTGGCCGGTGTACAGGAAGGCGACCTTGGGCGCGTGGCCGTGGCCCAGGAAGATGCCACGGGCGCGCAGCATCTTGCGCATCTCGGCGGTCCCGCCGGTCAGCGCCTTCACCGCCATGGCGGTCTTGTCCGCCAGCTCGGCGGCACTGCCGTAGTCGATGGCGGCGCGGTAACTGGCCCGTAGCGCCGTGGGATCAGGCGGCTGCGGCGGTGCCGCCTGGCCGGCCGCGGCCTGGTCATGTACCTGGCCCAGCCGGGCGGCCAGGTCGGCCTCGCTCTCGGCGCCGAGCACCAGGGCGCCGCGCAGCGGAACCTTGGCGGTCCGGCCGTCTCGGGCGGCCGGGGTCCCGCCGTCCTGGGCGGCCGGGGCCCCGCCGTTCTGGGCGGCGCGCAGGTCGGTGGGTGGAGCCTGGCCGCTAGTGGCCCGTAGCTCAGCGGCTTCCGCCTGCCGCGCTGTGGCCGCGTCGAACCGGCCGGGGACGTACTCCTCGAGTACCGCGTGGAAGTTGGTGCCGCCGAAGCCGAAGGCGCTCACCCCGCCGCGCCGTGCCCCGGACGGTGGCTCCGGCCAGTCACGAAGCTCGGTATTGACGCGGAACGGTGAGGAGGGCCAGTCGACGTTCGGGTTGGGATCACGGAAGTTCAGGCTGGGCGGGAGAACCTTCGTGTGCAGCGACATGATCAGTTTGAATAGCCCTGCTGCGCCCGCGGCGGCCTTCAGGTGACCGACATTCGACTTCACCGAGCCAAGCGCGATCGAGCCAGGAGCGGCACCGCCGAACACGGCGTTCAGGCTCTCCAGCTCGGAGGCGTCGCCGACCCGGGTCGAGGTGCCGTGCGCTTCGATCAAGGTCGCGCTGGACGGGTCGGCGCCGGCGTTACGCCAGGCCCGCTCGACGGCCAGGCGCTGCCCGATCGGATTGGGGGCGGTGATGCCCTTGCCCTTGCCGTCGCTGGCCCCGGCGGTGCCGAGCAGGACCGCATAGATCCGGTCGCCGTCGCGCTCGGCGTCGGCCAGCCGCTTGAGGATGAACAGCGCCGCGCCCTCGCCCATGACGAAGCCGTCCGCGCCGGCGTCGAACGGCCGCGTCCCCGTCGCGGAGAGCGCGCCGATCTTGCAGAACTTCACGAACGCGGCCACGTTGTTGTTGCGGTCGATGCCGCCGGTGACGGCTACGTCGTACTGCCCGTCCACCAGCCCCTCGGCCGCGGCGTTGATGGCGGCCAGCGCTGAGGCGCAGGCCGCGTCGGTGGTGAAGCTTGGGCCACGGAAGTTGAACAGGTTGGCGACCCGGCCAGCCAGGATGTTCGCCAGCTCACCGGGCATCGTGTCCTCGTTGATGTCCGGGAAGTGACTCAGGAAGGACGCCGTGGTCTGGCTGGCGATCGTCTCCCTGGTGCCGGCCGGCAATCCGGCGAAGGCCGGTGACCTGACCAGTTCCTGCATGAACTCGGCCAGCTGGATGCGCAAGTTGGACGCGTAATGCTTCTCGCCGCCGATGGCGTTGCCGATGATCACGGCGACCCGTTCCGGGTCGACCTTCCAGTCCGGCCAGCCGGCGTCCACCAGGGCCGCGCGAGCAGCGGACACCGCCCACTTCTGGGTGTCGTCCATCTGATCGCCGACCTTCGGCGGGATCGGCAGCCGCCAGGCGATCGGGTCCCACGGAAACTCTCGGACCCACCCGCCGATGCGCGAGTAAGTCTTGTCGGGTACCCGGGGATCGGGGTCGTAATAGAGATCTGGATCCCACCGGTCCTTCGGGACGTCGGTGACGCTGTACCGGCCCTGAGTGATGTTGTTCCAGAACGCAGCCGCGTTCGGCGCCTCGGGCATGATGGCGCTGATTCCGACGATGGCGATTGGCTGGGACTGACCCAGGGTTGACTGGTTCGGGCTCATGAGGATCGATCCTGTTCCGCGGACGGCACCTGCCGCCCGTATAGTGCGTCGGCGACGCGGTCCATATCGGCCACTAGGCCGGCCTGGGCGGCATGCACGGCGTCCAGGCCGAGTCCCGATTCGAATGGGGCCAAGTCGACGCCCTGGCCGGCGCCGATCACCCAGCGCAGCCCGTCATGGGCTACCTTCTGCGCGGCTTCCCTCGCGAATACCCGGCTCATGGCCGCGAGCGCAGCTGGCTCGAACCGGTGGTCGCCCTTGGCCGGCAAGGTGCCGTCGAGAGCCGCCGCGGCGCGGGCCGCGAAGGTGCCCGCCGCTTCTGCGTAGGCGATCAGCTCGCCGAGCCGCAGCAGTATGTGCTGGCTGCGGGTGAGCCGCCCGGCCCGGCAGGCCTCGAGCACGCTGGCCAGCGCGTCGCTGGCCAGGGCCGCCGTCGCCGCGCCGACGTCCGGGTGCCGGCCATGCAGTGAGCGCAGTTCGGCCGCGATGTCCGGGTAGTAGCGCCCGGAGGTCTTCAGGTGCTGCTGCCAGCGGTCGCGGGCGATCGTCATCTCCATGATCTCGGACGTGCCTTCGTAGATCGTGGTGATGCGGACATCCCGCTTGATCTTCTCGACCATGTAGTCGCGGGTGTAGC
>JADGPC010000147.1 GCA_017882645.1 Streptosporangiales bacterium
GACAGCCGGTAGTAGCCAGGCGCTCCCGCTTCGACCAGCAGGCCACGCTCCCGCAGGCTCTCCAGGTCATCGGCTGCGGCCCCGACCGCGACGCCATCGAGCAGCCGGACATCGACGCGAGGTGCCACCGATGCCACCGAGAGGATCCGCCGGGCCAGTGAATCCTCGCCGGCGACCAGTTCCTGGGCGAAGGCCTTCCACAGCTGGCCCCGGCTGTGCCGCAGCCGCTCGAGCTCACGGCCGTGGTCGGCGGGATCCAGCCGTTCGAGCCGGTCAAGGAGCAGCTGGAGCGCGGCCGGCCAGCCCTCAGTCAGCGACCAGCACTCCTGGGCCAGGTCCGACGACGCGCCGGCTAGCCGCAGGCGGACCAGCTCGGCCGTTTCGGCGACCGTGAAACTCAGGTCCCTGGCTGTGACCTCCAGCAGCTCACCGCGCCCCTGCGCATCGCCAAGCCCCAGGTTCGGCAGGTGGCGGCCGGACAGCACGAGATGCAGCGCACGAGGCGCCTCCAGCGACAGCACCCTGAGCAGGTGGCTCGCCGCCTGGTCGTCGCCGATGCACTCCAGGCCGTCGATGACCAGGAGCAGGTCGTCATCGAGCGCCTCGGCGAGTTCGCACAGCAGGGCGGCACGCCGCTCGGCGAGGACCTGACGGTCGTCCGCGCCGGTTGCGGCGGCGATCGCGGAACGCCCGGGGGAAGGCGACTCGCCGAGCGCGCCGGCGATCAGGGCCGCCAGCGATTCGGCCTGGGCATCGGCGGGCCGCAGCCGGACCCAGCGGGACGCGCCCCCGGCAGCGACCTCTCCGACGGCCGTGGTCTTGCCGTAACCGGCACCCGCCACGACGAGCGTCGCCCGGCGCTGGCGGGCGGCGGCGAGCAGGGCTGTCACCCGAGGGCGGCGGACCATGGCTAGCCCGCGCGCGCCCCCCGCTGGCACGGCACTAAGCGAGGCGTCGCTCACCTGGGGAGTCTAAGGGCAGGCCGGCCAATCTGACCTGGCGGCCCGAACCATAGCCGCACCTTCCCTGGTATTGACCAGGCTGACCGTTTGCGTTTATCGCCATCCGGCGAGAAACACGGCACTGACGGGGGAGGGACAGGAATTGCTACCAGAACGGGCAGGAAGATCGGCGGGCAGGACCGGCCAGCCTGGACGACCGCAGGATAGGCCGGCGATGGTCGGATCCGCGCTGCGGGCCGCATCGGTCCTGACCCTGGCCTGCGCAGCGGGGTGTGGTGTGCTCAGCGCCCCCGCGACACCATCGGGCCTGGAAAGGCAGGTCGCCAAGGGCGAGCGGATCAGCGCGGCCAGCCGGGCCCGCGCGACGCGGCGGGTACGCGACCGGGCGCCGACGCCCGCTCCTGCCGTCGCCCAGCGCAAGGTGCCCGGCGGACAGGTCACCGCGATCGGCGATTCGGTGATGGCCGCGAGCGCCATGGCGCTCGAGTCGGTCCTGCCGGGCATCTACATCGACGCCGTGCCCAGCCGCCAGATGCCGGCCGGCCTGGACGTGATACGCCGCCTCGCGGCCAGCGGCCGCCTGCGCCCGGTGGTCGTCGTGGGCCTGGGCACGAATTACATCGTCACGACTCGCGAGCTCAACGAGCTGGTGCGGCTGATCGGACCGCACCGCAAGCTGGTCCTGATCAATACCTTCGTGCCAGACGAGTGGAGCAAGGAAGTAAACCGCACGGAGACGGCCTATGTCCGCCGGCACCCGGCCATCGTGCTGGCGGACTGGTTCGACACCATCAGGCACCGAACCAGTCTGCTCTGGCCGGACGACGTGCATCCGCAGCTGCCGGGGACGTCGGTCTACGCGCGCCTGGTGTACCGGGCCGTTCAGGCGACCCGCGAGGCACCAGGCGCTCCGCCGGTCCGCGGCCTCTAGCCGCCTGCCGTGACCAGGACGACCTCGAGCGGCGGCTCGCGCAACGCGCTGCTGCGGCGCCCAGCCGCCCGCAGCTACGGATGAAGCCGGGCGGTCCAGGTCAGCCGGGTGCCGCCGCCGTCGGAGCGGCCGAGCACGAGGGTCCCGCCGTGGCGCTCGGCGTGGAGCCTGATGCTGGCCAGGCCGTTGGTCTCGTCGTGCACATCGAGACCGCGCCCGTTGTCGGTGATATCCAGGGTGACCAGGTCGTCGGCCAGGCTGAGTGACAGCTCGGCGGCGCCGGCCTGGCGTGCGGAGTTCGTCAGGGCCTCGCGGGTGACGGCCAGGATGTCGCTGGCCAGCTCGGTGTCCACGCTCGTATCGATGGGCCCGGCGAACCGGATGCTGGCGGTCAGGCCGACTCGCAGCGAGTGCTCGCTCAGGATTTCCAGCAGCTGCTCCTGCAGGCTGCCGGGACGCTGCTCGCCTGCGTAGAGCTGGAAGATGGTATTGCGGATCTTGATGATGACCTTGTCGATCGCGTCGATGTAGGTCCTGATCCGCTCGGCATGCTCGGGCCGGTCGGTCCGGCTGGCCAGCCCCTGCATCCCGATGCCGAGCGCGAAGAGCTCCTGGACGACGTGGTCGTGCAGGTCCCCGGCGATGCGGTCGTGGTCCTCCATCCGCGCCAGCGCCATCTGGTCCGCGCGCGCCTGCGACAGCTCGAGGGTCACCGCGGCCGTGCTGGCGAAGGCGGCGGCCATCTGCAGGCTGGCCTCGGTGAAGCCGGGGTTACCGGCGAGCCGGCCGAGCAGCAGGGCGCCGGCCACCTCCTCGCCGGCCGCGAGCGGGACGACCATCATCGGGCCGATGTCGACGCTCAGCGTCGCCGCGGCCGCCTCGCTGCTGTAGTCCGTGACCAGGACGGGCTTGCCGGACGTAATCGCGCGGCCGGCCAGCGAGCCGTCAAGCGGCGCGGTCCGGTCCCGGAGTTCGGCGCCGGTCAGCCCGCTCACGGCCCGGACCGCCACCTGGCCAGAGCCGTGCGGCAGAACCATGGCGGCGAAGTCCGACTCGGCGGCCGCCGCGGCGAGCTCAGTGATCAGCGCGTAAGGCTCGACGGCCTGGCCGGACAGCAGCAGCGGAGTCAGCTCGCCGGACGCGGCCAGCCACCGGCGGCGCTGCTCGGACTCGGTGAAGCGGCGCGCGTTCGCGATCGCCCCGCCCGCCGCGGCGGCCAGCGCGATGGCCAGTTCCTCGTCCTCGGCCGTGAACTCGCCGCCCCGCGACCGCTCGGTCAGGTAGAGGTTGCCGAATACCTCGTCCCCGGCGCGGATCGGAACGCCGAGGAATGCGCTCATCGGCGGATGCCCGGCCGGGAATCCCGCCGAGGCCGGATGGCCGGCCAGGTCAGCCAGGCGGATCGGAACCGGGCTGCTGATCAGCAGGCCCAGGATCCCGCGGCCGCGCGGCAGCTCGCCGATCTGCGCCACCACGCCGTCGGCTATCCCGGCATGCACGAACTGCTCGAGCTGCCCGTCCCGGCCGACGACCCCGAGCGCGGCGTAGCGGGCGCCGAGCAGATCCCGCGCAGCGTCCACAATCCGGCGGAGTACCACCGGCAGGCTCAGGTCGGCGGCGACCGCCGCGTTCGCGCGCAGCAGGCCGCGCAGCCGCCCCTGCGTGGCCAGGACATCGTCAGCGCGATGGATCAGCTGCTCCAGCAGCTCGTCGAGCTCCAGCCTGGGCACATCGGGAAAGCTCAGCTCGCCGTCGTGCGCCGGTGCTGTCTCGTCACTCTGTCCCGATGCACCCATGGTCCTTTACCGGATCTTTGCCATCTGTCCCTACTGTAACCCCCGGGCATGAACACCGATAGGACGCGAGGTGGCCAGACGCTCCGGCGCACCGCGCCCGGGTCGACGGCGTTCCGGAATCGTCAGCGGCGAGCGAATGCGACGAGCTGTGCGCGGGAGGTACAGCCGGTCTTGCGCAGCAGGCTTTCCACGTGCTTCTCGACGGTGCCGACCGGCAGCGCGAGCCGCGCAGCGACCGCCTTGCTGGTGAGGCCATCGGCGACGAGGGCGAGTATCTTAGCCTCCCGCGACGTGATGGCCAGGTCGGTCCAGCGTGGCGCCGGCTCCGACGCTGATGCCGC
>JADGPC010000148.1 GCA_017882645.1 Streptosporangiales bacterium
AGCGTGCTCGTCATCTGATCGCGCCGCCGCTGCGGCCGCACCGGCACGATGACCCTGAACTGGCCGGGCGTGGCCGGGCTGATCGCGTAGGGGGCCTGGCGGCCGACGACGGCGGCGGCCCCTGGCGTGGTCTGGATGAGCACGGTCGGCGTGGCGCCGGCCCGCTGATCCGGTGCTCCCCAGAGCGCGACCGCGGTCGAGTCCGGCAGCATGACCGAGTGCAGCAGCGCGGGCCGCCGGACGGCATGACTGACGATCCCGATCACGGCGCAGGGCTCGTTGTTGATCAGGATCACCGGCTGACCCTGAATATCGGTCACGCCGAGCGCCTTCGCGGCGGCCGAGCCAGCCAGGCACACCTGGGCGGCGTGCGCCTGCGCCCAGGCGCTGACCGTCCTGCCCTGGCTGACCTGGACGCCGGCCGCCGCCAGGAATCCGCGGGACACGGCCAGCACGGCCGGGCCGGACCCGGGCTGGCCGGCCGTCGCGGCCGTGACCGTGACCGGGCCGGCCAGCTTCACCTGCCAGTACACGCCGGCGGCGACCACGCCGTTCAGCGCATCGAGTCGGCGCGACACGTCGGCCGGGTACGGGTAGGCGGCGGGAGCCGGGCCGGTGCTCGCCAGCCGCACCGTCACCTGCGTGGCGAGCCGGTCAGCGAAGGTCGCGGCCACCTGGCCGCTGGCCGTGCTGACCAGGCCGAGCGCGATCACGAACCAGGCCACACCGAGCAGCGTGCCGAGGCTGGTGAGAAACGCCCTGGCCGGCCTGGCGGCGATCGCCGTGAACGCCTCGCCGATGGCGTCCGCCCACCGCAGCCGCGTCTTCTGGCCAACCCGGCGCCGGATCACCGGTCTGCGTCCTGGCGGACGGCCGGGCTGACCCCGCCCATCGTCATAGTTCGTGAGCTGTAGGCGGCGGCGAGCTGATCCCGGGTCACGATCAGGACCGTCCGGCCCTCCCGGTGCAGGCTGACCAGCAGGCCGATGATCTGCGTGGCCAGCGCTTCGTCCAGGCTGGCCGTCGGGTCGTCGCAGAGCAGCAGGCTGGGATCGCCGGCGACCGCCCGGGCGATCGCTACCCGCTGCTGCTCAGCGGCGGACAGCTGGCCGGTCAGGACATTTCTCCTGGCGGCCAGGCCGACCCGGTCGAGCGCGTCAGCCGCGGCGCTGCGCTGGCGCTGCCTGGGCAGCCCGGCATACAACACCGCGAGCATCACGTTGTCCAGGGCCGACCTGGACGGCAGCAGCCGGGGCTGCTGAAACACGCAGCCGATCTGCCGGCCGCGCAGTGCGGTCCGCTCGCGGTCACGCAAGGCGGCGATGTCGAAGCCGTTCAGCAGGTAGCTGCCCGAGGTCGGCCTCAGCAGCAGGCCGACCACGCTCAGCAGCGTCGACTTGCCTGACCTGGCCGGCCCGGCCAGCGTGACGAGCTCGCCGTGGCGGACCGTCAGGCCGACGCCGCTGAGCGCGGCGGGGCCCGCGCCCCGATAACGCACGCCCACGTCGCGCAGCTCGATCAGCGGCTGTCCAGGCGGCCGCGGCAGCGGCCCGGTCGCCGGCTCGGCCATCATCGGCGCACGCCGATCACGACCCGGTCGCCGGGCCGCAGCTGGCCTGGCCGGACCGGCTGCACGGCCACCAGGCCGCCCGCGGTCGGCCCGGTGTAGACCGCGACCCTGATCCGCTGCCGTGATGGCGTGATCTTGACCACGTGCACCGGGTGACCGTGCCCGGCGGCGACGACGGCGGCCAGCGGGACGGTCAGGACCGGGCCGCTGGTGACGGGCGCTTCGATCGTCAGCCGGACGCGCACGCCGATCAGGTGCTGCGGCAGCGTGCGCCGGCTCGCGACCTGCACCGGGTATCCGCTGGCGGGCGGGCCGCCTACGGCTGGCAGCGGGCCGACCCTGGTCACGGTGCCGGCCGCCGTCAGCGGCGGGCTGGCCGACACGATCTCGGCCGGCATGCCCTTGCGAGTCTGCGCGGCCTGGTGCGCGCTGAGGTTGCCGGTCACCCGCGGGCTGCCGGTGGCCAGGGTCAGCACGGGGCCGGAACCTGCGACGGCGCCAGTTCGCGCTGTCACCGAGGCGACCAGGGCCGACCTGGTCGGGATGTAGACGACCTCGCTCATCGGCAGGTAGGCACTGGGTATCACCAGATCGGCCGCGGTCCGCCGGCTGGCGATGGGATGCCCGGCGGCGGGACCCGACGCCGCGGACGGCGCAGCGGATGGTGCGGCCGGAGGCGACGAGGGTACGGCCGGCGGCGACGAGGGCGCGGCGGACGGCGACGGGGCCGGCCCGGGCACCCCGGGGGCGGCCGGCCGGTGGTAGACCGGCGCCTCGTAGCCGAGGTGGCGGTAGAACAGCAGCAAGGCCAGCGCGGTGCTCTGGCCGAAGTCGCCCGGCGGGTCGTAGCTGGCGTAGCCGAGGCTGGCCAGCGCCTGCTGCAGCTGGGTCACGTCCGGGCCGTGGTCACCTTCGTGCAGGTTGCGGTAGGCGGGCAGGCGGCCGCGCAGCAGCAGGATCGGCCGGCCGTCTATCTCGGCGACGACCCGGCCAGGCCGCACCCGGTCACCGGCCTTGACCGGCAGCCTGGTCACCGTCACCTCCGCGTACGGAGCACTCGCCATCACCACGACCGTCCTGGCCGACCGCACGGTGCCCTGCACCGTGATCGGGTTCCGCAGCACCTGCCACCGGGCGACAGCGGTGATGACAGTCGCGGCCGGGGCCGCGGACTTCGCCGTGACCTCATGCGGTGACTCGATGAAGACCGCCGTGGCCAGGCCGACCAGCGACATCGCGACGACTCCGATGGCCAGTCCGCCGAGAAAGAACCGTCTGGTCCTGAGCGGATCCGCTGCGGGCCCGTCCGCGCTGAGGTGAGCGGCAGCGTGATGCCGCATCACTCAGCCGCTAAGCGTCCTGGAGCGGCGTTGAGCGCGCGGCCGGCGACTCCGCCCGTTCCAACAGATGCACCGCCGTGCGGTGCGCGACCCCCCGTACACCGTCGTCCCCCCGTCTACCTCGCGCAGGCTACCACGGTGTGCCGTTCGGGAACCGGAAGTGCGAGCGACTAGGCGCGGGCGCCGACCGGCGCCTGCGCCGCCGAGTCCTGGTTGCCGGTGCCCATCCTGGCGGCCATCGCGGGACTGATGATCACGACCGGGCAGCGGGCATGGCTGAGGCAGGCCCTGATGACCGGGCCGGTCGGCCGGTCCACGATCTGCGGGTCGACGTGCGCTACCGGTGACTGGCTGCCCGAGCCGAGCACCAGCAGGTCCGCGTCGGCCGACGCATCGGCGAGCACCCGCTCGGCCGCCCCCTCGACCAGTTCGGTGGTGGCGGCCGGGCTGACCGCATCGCCGAGGACGGTGCGCACGCGGGCGGCCAGCCGGTCGGCGGCCGCGTCGCGTGATGGCTCGCGGTCAGCCCGGCCGGCCGCGTAGAGGGCTCGCGCCGGGTAGGCCTGCCAGGCCTCCAGCACCCTGAGCCTGGCGTTCCTGCGGTGCGCCTCGCCGGCGGCCCAGATCAGGGCCGCGATGGAAGCGTCAGAACCGCCGACGCCGACCAGGATGACTGGCTGCCACTCGCGCTGCTGCTCGTCACGGTCCATCTGGCCTCCTCCGGTTGCGGCTCGCCTGGATGGCTCTAGTCTGCACCGGGATCGCACCACTCAATAGAGGACAACGTCCTCGGCGGGCCGGAGGGCGCGACGTCACGCCGGAACATGCCCTGATTGCGGGGGTGAGAACCGTGACGGCGGGAATGCTGTCTGAGTGCGACGGACGGGGGACCGGAGCCTGAACGGGACGACGCGGCCGCTGAGCCGGCGATTCGCCGGATGGATCGGGGCGGACCGCAATCCGCTGCGCCGCCGGATGGACCGGGTCGAGGGCGGCGTCCGGCTCATCCTGGTGCTCACCTTCCTGGTCGCCGCGCCGCTGCTCGCGCCGGCGGCCGGACAGCTGACCGAGGCATCTGGCCTGCGGCAGGTTCATCAGGAAGCCTCCTGGCACCAGGTGGACGCCGTGCTGATCCGGTCAGCTCCGCCGCAGTATTACGGGTACGGGTCGATGGCGACCTTCTGGATCGCCGCCCGGTGGCGCACGCCGTCGGGCGCCAACAGGGAAGGCGTAGTTCCGACCAGAACCGGGACTCAGGCCGGCACCAAGGTCAGTATCTGGGTCGACGGGGCCGGGCGGGCGACCGGCCGGCGTCCGATGACCGTCGGCATGGTGAAGGTTAGGACCGTGCTGGTCGAGTTCCTCACCGTGATCGGCGTCGCGCTGGCGCTGCTCGTCCTGGGCGGCCTGGTCAGGCTGCTGCTCAACCGGCGCCGGATGGCCTACTGGGGCATCGAGTGGGCGTGCTTCGGGCCGCGCTGGAGCACCAGGCGCTGGCCGCGAAGCTGAGCCGGCGAGCGACCTAGCTGTCGGCCGCCGTCAGCACCAACCGGGCGTCCCTGGCGATCTCGAGGTCCTCGCGCGCAGTGAGCACGAGGGTCCGCACCCCGGCTCCGCCGGCGCTGATGTCCGCATCGGCCGCGGCCGACGCGTTCCTGTCCTGGTCCAGGGCGACGCCGAGGAAACGCAGCCGGGCGGCCGCGGCGGCTCGCACGGAAGGCGCGTGCTCGCCGATCCCGCCCGTGAACACCAGCGCGTCCAGCCCGTTCATCGCGGCGGCCATCGCGGCCACGCCGGCCACCAGCCGGTGCGCGTGCACGCCGAGCGCGAGCCTGGCTGCCGGCTCGCCCCGCGCCGCCGCCACGGCCACGGCCCGCAGGTCGCCGCTGCCGTCCGCCAGGCCGGCCAGCCCGGCCAGGCCGGAGCGGTGCTCGAGCCCGTCGGCGAGGTCAGCGGGCGGCACCCGGCCCTGACTGGCCAGCCAGGCGATCAGCCCCGGATCGACGCTGCCCGATCTCGTCGCCATCACCAGGCCGTCGACGGGCGTGAAGCCCATCGTGGTCTCCACGCTGCGGCCGCCGTGCACCGCCGCGAGCGACGACCCGGCTCCGAGGTGACAGGTCACGACCCGGAATTGTCGCGACCCGGTCATGCCGAGCAGTTCCGCGGCCCGGCGCGAGGCATAGCTGTGCGACAGCCCGTGGAACCCGAACTTGCGCAGCCCGAACTCGTCCCGCCAGGCGGTCGGCAGCGCGTAGGTCGACGCCTCGGCCGGCAAGGTGGCGTGGAAGGCGGTGTCGAAGCACGCGACCTGCGGTACCGCAGGGAACGCGGCGGCCGCGGCCGCGATCCCCGCGAGCGCCCGCGGCTGGTGCAGCGGCGCCAGCGAGGTGAGGCTGGCGATCCCGGCGCGGGCCTCGTCATCGATCAGCGTGGCCGAGGTGAACAGCGTGCCGCCGTGCACGACCCGGTGACCAATCACATCCGGCGGCCCGGCCTGGCTGGCCAGGCGGCGGAGGTAGGCGCGCAACTCCGGCTGGTCCGCGCGGCCGTCCCAGCGGTCGATAGCGCACCGGTCGGTCACCGCCTCACCGGGCCCGGCGACGGACAGCTTCATGCTGCTCGAGCCCGCGTTGACGACGAGCACGCGGGCCCGGCCCGGCAGTCCGGCGGGCTCCGAGCCCGGCATTACAGCTTGGGCACGTGGATCGCCCGGCCGCCCGCCTGCCTGGCCCTGACCGGCGGCTCGAGCTTGCGGGCCGGCCGGCGCGCCGCTGGCCAGACCCACTCGGTGACCTCGGGCATGTCCTCGCCGTGCTCGGTAATCCACTCGCGGTGCCTGGTCCTGGCGTCGGTCATCTGCTGGCGCAGCAGGGCGGCGCGCGGGCCAAGCCCGGGCACCCGGTCGATCACGTCCATCACGAGATGGAACCGGTCCATGTCGTTCAGCACCAGCATGTCGAACGGGGTGGTGGTGGTGCCTTCCTCCTTGTAGCCGCGGACGTGCAGGTAGTGGTGGCCGGTCCGGCGGTAGGTCAGCCGGTGGATCAGGGTCGGGTAGCCGTGGTAGGCGAAGATCACCGGCTTGTCCGGGGTGAACAGCGCGTCGTACTCGGCGTCGCTCATCCCGTGCGGGTGCTCGGAAGCCGGCTGGAGCCGCATCAGGTCGACCACGTTGACGACGCGGATCCGCAGCTCAGGAAGGTTCCGGCGGAGAATGTCGGTGGCCGCGAGGACCTCGATGGTCGGCACGTCGCCCGCGCAGGCCAGCACGACGTCCGGCTCGGCCGCCGCGCCGGAACCGCTGCCGTCGTTGCTGGCCCAGGCCCAGATCCCGGCCCCGCGCGTGCAGTGCAGGATCGCGGAGTCGATGTCCAGCCACTCGGGCGACGGGGTCTTGCCGGCCACGATCACGTTCACGTAGTTGCGGCTGCGCAGGCAGTGGTCGGCCACCGAGAGCAGGCAGTTCGCGTCCGGCGGCAGGTAGACCCTGATCACCTCGGCCTTCTTGTTCACCACGTGATCGATGAAGCCGGGGTCCTGGTGCGAGAAGCCGTTGTGGTCCTGCCGCCACACGTGCGAGGTGAGCAGGTAGTTCAGCGAGGCGACCGGCCGTCGCCAGGGCAGCCTGCGGCTGACCTTCAGCCACTTGACGTACTGGTTGACCATGGAGTCCACGATGTGGATGAACGCCTCGTAGCACGAGAAGAACCCGTGCCTGCCGGTCAGCAGGTAACCCTCCAGCCAGCCCTGGCAGGTGTGCTCGGACAGGATCTCCATGACGCGGCCGTCGGGCGTCAGGTTCACGTCCACCGGCAGCACCTCGGCCTCCCACGCCTTGCCGGTGACCTCGATCACCGCGCTGAGCCGGTTCGAGTCGGTCTCGTCCGGCCCGACGACCCGGAAGTTGCGGGTCGCCAGGTTGCGCCGCATGACGTCGGCCAGCATCCCGCCGAGCACCCTGGTCGGCTCGGAGGTGATCGCACCAGGGGCATCGACGGCCACGGCGTGGTCCCGCAGGCTGGGCAGGTCGAGGTCGCGCAGCAGGAGGCCGCCGTTAGCGTGCGGGTTCATGCCGAGCCGCCGGTTGCCGGGCGGGACGAGGGCCAGCAGGCCGGGCTGCGGCCGCCCGTCGGCGTCGAAGAGCTCGGCCGGCCCGTAGGACGCCAGCCAGTCCGACAGCTGGTGCAGGTGGTCGGGGTTGGTCCGCACTTCCCCCAGCGGCACCTGATGCGAGCGCCAGGTCCCCTCGACCTGCAGGCCGTCGACCAACTTCGGCCCGGTCCAGCCCTTGGGACTGCGCAGCACGATCACCGGCCAGGCGGGGCGAGCCGGGTGCCGCTGGCCGGCCGCCGGCCCGGCGCCGGACCTGGCGCCGGCCCAGATCTGCCTGATCCGCTCCGTGGCGGCATCGACCGCCGCCGCCATCAGCCCGTGCATGACGAGCGGGTCATCGCCGGTGACGTAGATCGGCTCGTAGCCGTAGCCGCGCAGCAGGGCGTCGAGCTGGTCGTCGCCGATCCTGGCCAGCAGGGCCGGATTGGCGATCTTGAAGCCGTTCAGGTGCAGGATCGGCAGCACGGCCCCGTCGCGGGCCGGGTCGATGAACTTGGCGGAGTGCCAGCTTGTCGCCAGCGGCCCGGTCTCCGCCTCGCCGTCGCCGATCACGCAGGCCACGATCAGATCCGGGTTGTCGAAGGCCGCGCCGAAGGCGTGCGACAGCGAGTAGCCGAGCTCGCCGCCCTCGTGGATCGAGCCAGGGGTCTCCGCCGCCACATGGCTCGGCACGCCGCCGGGGAACGAGAACTGGCGCATCAGAACGGCCATCCCGGCGCGGTCCCTCGGCACGCTCGGGTAGATCTCCGAGTAGCTGCCCTCCAGCCAGCAGTTCGCCAGTGCGGCCGGACCGCCGTGGCCGGGGCCGATGACGATCATCATGTCCTGGTCGTGCAGCGTG
Source organism: Streptosporangiales bacterium (assembly GCA_017882645.1). GTDB lineage: Bacteria > Actinomycetota > Actinomycetes > Streptosporangiales > Streptosporangiaceae > Chersky-822. The sequence continues at coordinate 7,868 of JADGPC010000148.1, forward strand.
ATGGCGCGGTTCAGGTGCGCCCAGATGAAGTTCAGGCCGGGCGTCGTGCCCCAGTGGCCGAGCAGCCGCGGCTTGATGTGCTCGGGCCTGAGCGGCTCGGTGAGCAGCGGGTTGCCCATCAGGTAGATCTGGCCCGCGGCCAGGTAGTTGGCCGCCCGCCAGTAGTCGTTCAGCGTGGTCAGCTGGTCGGGTGCGAGCGTGCTCGGTGCAGTCATGGTGCCCGGTCCGGCTCAGGCGGTGCGGACGACGGTGACTGGGCAGTACGCGTGCGTCACGCAGTGCGTGCTGACCGATCCGAGCATCATGCCGGTGAAACCGCCGTGGCCGCGGCTCCCGACGACGAGCAGATCGGCATCCTTCGACTCATCGATCAGCACCTGCGCCGGGTGGCCGTACACGACCCGGCTCTCGATCTCCACCCCGGGCGGGTCGCCAAAGGTCGCCGCGATGGCCTTGTCCAATATCTCCTGCCTGGACTGCTCGACCTCGGAGGTTACGGCGGCCGGCGCCACGCCGACCGGAGCCGGGCCGGCGGCGGTCGGGTAGTGCCAGGCCAGGACCGCCCGCACGCTGGCCCCCACGGCCTTGGCGTAGCGCGCCGCCCAGGCCATTGCCATCGCCGATGCCGGCGATCCGTCGACGCCGACCACTACGCACTCGGTCTTGCCTTCTCTGGTCATAGCAGCCTCGTCTGTGTGTGCGGCCCCCGGCATCTCGAAGGCGCGATCGGATGCATTTCCTCCTGCAGTCATCCAACTGTGTACCCCGATGCCGGTCCAGGGCCGTTAGTCACCGACGTTCGGTTCTGCGCGGCCGGCGTAGCGTCTGGATTCGGGGGCGGCCGGTTCACGTGTCCCGCTTGACCGGCACGGCGCCGGATGGTTTGGTTCTGGACATGAAACCGGGCAGGCCGAGCTTCACGGTCTCGGCTGGCAGATGATTACCCTTGCCATCATTTTCGTCGTTATTGCGGCGATTCTGTGCGCGGCTGCCCTGCTCGCTCTGCTCGGCATCGGCCACCTCAGCCTGTCCGGACCTGATGCCCTGGCCCGCGATGGCCTGGCCAGGGGGAAGCCGGCCCCGGCGTGGACGCTGGCTGACTCGGCGGGCGTGCTGCACTCCTGCCCGCCTGCCCGGCCGCTGCAGCTGATCATGTTCGCCGATCACTCGCTGAAGTCCTTCCCGTCGGTCGTGGCCGGGCTGCGGGCCCTGCTCGGGGACGCCGACCTCGAGATCGTGATCCTGACCCGCGGACCTGCCGAGCACGCCGAGCCGGCCCTGCATCAGCTTGGCCTGGCCGGAGTCCCGGTGCTGACGGGCTCGCCGGCCAGCTACGGCCGGTATAACGTCCGGGTCATGCCGTTTGCGATCTTCGTGGACTCGGCCGGCCGGGTGCGGGCGTCCAGCCTGGTCAACCATGACTGGCAGCTGGCCAAGCTGCGGCAGGTGGCCGCGATCCCGGTCGGTGCCGACGAGGTGGCCGGCCGGCGGCGCAAGCTTGCGATGGCGGGCTAGATGGTCCCGGTGGTGCTCACCCCGGCCGTGCTGGCCTGCAAGGCGGTCGTCGCGGTGCTGCTGGTCGCGGCCGGCGGCGCCAAGCTCGCCGACCTGCCGGGCTTCGCTGCCAGCGTCTCGCTGTTCCTGCCCGGCACCACGGCCAGGCGGCCAGCCAGGACCGTCGCGGCCGGCATCGCGGCGGGCGAGATCATGGCCGGCGCGGCGAGCCTGTCCAGCCCGCGAGCGAGCTGGCTGAACCTCGTCGTCCTGGCCATCTGCTGCGGTTTCGTCGCCGTGTCGGCGGCCGGCTACCGCTGGCACCGCGGCCGGTCCTGCCGCTGTCTCGGCGCCCTGTCCCGGCGCCGGTTCAATCTGGCCGGACTCGGCCGGTCGGTGCTGATCGCGCTTGGCGCGGGGCTGGCGACGGCACCGGTCGCCGCGGCCGCGATCCAGCTTGGCCCGGCTGACCGGATCGGCCTGCTGGCCGGCGCCCTGCTGGTCGCCGCGGCCGCGTTCAGCGCCGCCGCCGCCGTCGGCCGGGGCGCTCAGGACGCGCAGCCGGGGTGGGCCTGATGATCCGGATACCGGAGTACCTGGCCGTGGCCCAGTGGGCGCTGCTCGGCGCGCTCGGCGTGCTTGTCGTGATCATGTTCCGCCAGCTGGGACGGCTGCTCACCGGAGCAGCCAAGACAGCCGAACTGGGTCCGCCGGTCGGCGGCAAGGCCGCCGCGCTGACCTACGCGAGGCCGGGTGATCCGGCCGAGCGGCGGCTGGCGCCGGGGGAGGGGCAGCCGCTGCTGCTGGCATTCGTCGATCCGACCTGCCCGTCCTGCGAGGACCTGGTGGGCGTGCTCGGCCAGCTCCAGGCGGCCGGCGAGCTGGCCAGCCTGCGGGCCCTGCTGCTGATCTCCGACCCGCCGTCCTACCTGCAGATCTCGGACGTGTTCAGCTCGACCGGAATCGAGATCGGGCGGCCGGTCCGGCCCGCCGGCCTGGACTATTACCGCGTGTCGGCGACACCGCTGCTGGTTGCCATCGACGATGCGGGCGTCGTGCGGGCCGCCGGATCCGTCGTGCGGCCAGCCGACGTCCGCGCCTTTGCCCAGTCATGCCTGCTGCCGGCGCCTGAGGCAGCCCTGGCCGTCGTCCCGGCGGTCGCGGGGAGGGGAGAGGACGAGCAATGAGCCGTCGAGGACCTGGGTCGAGCATCGATGACCGGATCGGCGCCGTCACGGCGCGGGTCGCCAGGACGGTGAGCCGCCGGGCCGCGCTGCGCCGGGTGGTCGTCGGCGGGACGACCGGGCTCGCCGCGCTGGCGCTCGGCGCCAGCCCGGCGCAGGCCGCGACCTGTGACTGCGGCCCGACCAGGCGCTGCTCGAACTGCCCGGGCGTCGGCTGCCCGCCGGGACATCACCTGTGCAAGGGCTCGTTCAGCAGCAACTGCTTCAACTACCAGGGATACCGGTGCGAGTGGCCGTCTGGCAGCTGGATCGCCTGCATGAACCTGGGCAAGGGACTGGGCTACAAGGTCTGCTACGACTGCATCGGATCCTCGGGCTGCCGGGACTGGTGCACCTGCCTGAGCGAGTGCATCTGCTGCCACTGCGCGAGCCCGGCCGACATCAAGGCCGAGCAGCGCAAGCTGGCCCACATTGCGCCGCAGTGACCCTGTTCCAGGCCGGGCTGGCTGGGCTGGCTGGGCTGGCGGTGGTCCTGGCCATCGTGAACGGGTACTCCAAGGCGTACTCGCCATGAGGAGTCAACTCGGCTGCCTCGCTGGCCGCCGGTCTTCCGGTCGGGAGACGTGCCGTGCGGCTGGGCGTGATCGCCGCATACGCGCTGCCCGCCGTGGCCGTCTGGGCCGCGCTGGGGCTCGTGCTCACGACGGTCCGGCTGACCGGCTTCGCGCTGGCGGCCGCCGTGGCCTACGGCGGCTACTACGGGGCGACCGAGGTGTCGCGGCGGCGCGGCCTGCCGCCGCCAGGCCGGGGCTGGCAGGTGCCGCAGACGATGCTGATCGACGCCCCGGTCCGGCGCCGCGTCCTGGTCTGGGGTGCGTTTCTGGGGCCGGGCTTCGCGACCCGCAACCCCTATGCCGGGTTCGGCCTGCTGCCGCTGGCGGTGGCCGCGATGCCGGGGACCGGCGCGGGGCTGGCCGCCGGCGCGGCGGTCGGCCTGGCGCACGGCACCGCGCGAGCCGTGGCCCTCATCCGCGACGTCCGCGACCTGCGGCTCGAGCCGGCCAGCCCGGTGCTGGCCACGGCCGGTGGCGGCGGCGTGACGGGGTCGCCGGCCGGTGCCCTGACCACGCACCTCGACGTGCTGCTCAAGGCCGTCCGCTGGCGGCGGATCGATGGCGCCGTGCTGCTGGCCGCCGCCGCGACGGCGCTGGCGGCCTGCGCGGGCTACTTCACCTAGCGCGGACCACGTCATCCCGCGCTGGTTACTTCACTTAGGAGGACAGATGCCAGCCAGAATGCGATCAGCGGCGATAGCCGCCGTCCTGGCCGTGACGATGGTGACCGGGCTCGCCCAGACCGCGGCGAGCGCCGCGGAGCGCAGCCCGGCCTTCTCCGGCCGCGAGGTGTTCAAGATCGTCGGCCGGATGCCTGGCCCGCGGCACGCGGCGGCCTCGGCCTCGGGCGCGTTCAAGGCCTCGGGCGTGTTCATCAGGAAGGACGCGACGCTGGCGTTCGGCCGGGGCCGGATCGTGGTGGCCCGGCACGTCGAGCAGACCACCTATTACGGGCCTGACCTGTCCACCTGCCGGTTCAAGATCGTGCAGAGGGGCAGCTTCGCGGTCACCAGGGCGACGGGCAGGTTCCGCGGGCTGCGCGAGTCCGGCGTGTTCACGACGACGATCACCGGACAGCTGGTGCGGCGCGGCCCTGGCCGTTGCGGCGCGAAGATCACTGCCAAGCGGACGGTTACCTACGAGACCGGCACGGCGCGCTGAGCCGCCCGGCCCGGCTGGACCGGGCCGCCCGGGCGCCCGCCTGCCGGGCACCGGCCAGCGAAAGCTCATCGCGGCAGCACATAGTCTGGTGGGTATTGTCTGCTTCAAGCTGCTGTCGACGCTGATCGAGAAGGCGGAGGATCCCCCGGATGCCTGACCTGTCGTTGCTGCCGCCGTCGGCCACCGTCGAGGGGGAGGACCTGCGGATCGGCGGCTGCCTGATGTCGGAGGTAGCCGAGCGGTTCGGCACGCCCGCCTATGTCTTCGACGAGCAGGCGCTGCGTGACCGGGCCAGCGAGTACCGGGCCGCGATGACGAGCCGGCATCCGGCCAGCCGGGTCTGCTTCGCCGTCAAGGCCTACCCGTCGGTCTCGATGATCAGGGTGCTCGTGGCCGAGGGCCTCGGCTGTGACGTGGTCGGGGCGGGCGAGCTCAGGCTGGCGCTGGCGGCTGGTGCCGATCCGGCGACCATCGTGATGCACGGCAACGCGAAGTCCGACCAGGACATCGAGGCGGCGCTGGACGCGGGCATCGGCTACATCGTCGTCGACGGCTTCGACGACATCGACCGGATCGAGCGGCTCGCGCACCGGCCAGTCCCCGTGCTGCTGCGGGTCAGCCCGGGAGTCGAATCGGCCACCCACGCGGCGCTGGCCACCGGCGGCAAGCAGTCCAAGTTCGGCGTGCCGGTCGAGCAGGTGCCGGCGGCCATCGCCAGGATGCGCGCGGTCCCGGCCATCGACCTGCGCGGCCTGCACGCGCACATCGGCTCGCAGATCCTGGCCACCGACCAGTTCGAGGCCGCGGTGGACGCCCTGGCCAGCCTGGAGCGGTTCGAGGTCTACGACTTCGGCGGCGGCCTCGGCGTCCGCTACGAGTCGCACGACGTGGCGCCGTCGGTGGACGACTACGCGGAGCGGCTGGTCAGCGCGGCGCATAAGCATCTCGGCGAGGGTATCGAGATCATCGTCGAGCCGGGCCGCTCGATGGTCGCCAGGGCCGGGCTGACGCTGTACCGCGTGCTCACGGTCAAGCGCGCGGGCAGGCTGCACGTGGCCGTCGACGGCGGCATGGGCGACAACCTGGAGCATTCGCTCTACGGGCAGCGGTTCAGCCCGCTGGTGGTCGGCCGCTGGGACGCCGAGCCGGTGGTGGCCGACCTGGTCGGCAGGCACTGCGAGTCCGGCGACGTGATCACCCCTGACGTTCCGCTCGCTGACCCCGCGATCGGCGACCTCGTCGTGGTTCCGGCGACCGGCGCCTACTGCTTCACCATGTCCAACAACTACAACGGCGCGCTCCGGCCGCCCGTCATCTACTGCGCCGACGGGAGGGCCAGGATCGGCGTCCGGCGGGAGACCTTCGACGACCTGCTGGCCCGCGAGGTCGACCTGCCGTAGCCGGGACGCCGCCCCGCGGCCGGGCGCAGCGGTTCGGGCCCGGTTCGTGCTTGACACGCACGTCACATCACGGGATGCTGTCCATACTCTGTATGCAGTTGAGTGTGCAACGGCCACGCCGTGGGGGCGGGAGCAGGTTCCTGACAACGGCCGGTTCTGTTGTCGGGGAATGTTCAGCGTTCAGCCTGGTGTGACCGGTCGCGTCGTGGCCCAGTTCGGCCGCGATCCGCTCGCGGTTTCGGCCGCGGTCCGCTTGCACCCGTCGCGAACGCGGCTGCTCTCCGCCTGTGCGGATACATCCGACGCACGCGCACAGATGCCGGACTGACGCCACGCCGTGGCCCGCCGCAAGGAGACGTCGCCCGATGCCGGTTACCGCGAAGCAGGTCAGCGAGCTGCTCGGCGCGATGGTGCGGATCGAGTCGGTGACCCCGTGGCTGATCCCGACCGGATCGGGCGAGGCCAAGATGGCCGCGTTCATCGCGAACTGGCTGGACGGCACGGGCGCGGAGATCGAGATCGTCGAGGTCGAGCCGGGCCGCCCGAACGTCCTGGCCAGGCTCCGCGGCACCGGCGGCGGCCCGACCCTGTGCCTGAACGCGCACAGCGACACGGTCGGCTACGAGGGCTGGCCGGACGACGCGCTTGAGCCGCGGGTCGACGGCGACCGGATGTACGGGCTCGGAGCCGCCGACGACAAAGGCGGCTGTGCCGCGGCCATGCTCGTGCTGCGCTCGCTGGCCGAGTCGGGCATCCGGCTGCGGGGTGACCTCCTCGTCGCCTGCGTTGCCGACGAGGAAGGGATCTCGATCGGCTCCGAGCGCCTTGCGCGGGAGGGCGGCATCGACGCGGCGATCGTCATCGAGCCGCAGCCCACGCACGAGCTCGTGATCGAGCATCAGGGCTTCGGCTGGATCGACGTGATCACCTACGGAGTCGCCGCGCACGGCTGCGAGCCCGGCGTCGGAGTGGATGCCATCGTGCACCTGGCCGAGGTGATCACCAGGTTGCACCGGCTGGACCGCACCGTCTTCCAGCGCCAGCCGTCGCTGCTGAACGGACGCACGGTCTTCCACACCGGGACCGTTACCGGCGGCACTGACTACGCGACCTACCCGAGTTTCGCGAAGGTCGGCATCGAGGTCGGCACCCAGCCAGGGGAGCACCTGTCCGACCGGGTGGCCGAGATCGAGGACATCTTCGTCGAGGTGGCCAGGAACGAGCCCGGCTTCAGCGGCGAGGTCGACATCAGGCTGGACCGCGAGCCGTTCGTCGCCCGCGGGCAGGAGGCGCTGCAGGACGTCGTCGTCAAGGCGATGACCACGGTGCTCGACCGCGAACCCAAGATCACCGGCATGAACGGCTGGACGGACGCGGCCCTGCTGCAGGCGGCCGGCATCCCGACGCTGCTGATGGGCGCGACCGGCGGCAACTACCACACCGCCGGCGAGTGGGCCTCGATCAGCGAGCTGGTCAGGCTGTGCGACATCCTCGAGCACACCGCCCGCCACTTCCTCGCCTAACTCGGCAGCCCCCCCGCCCCGCCCCCCGCCTCCCCGGGCGGGGTCGCTGCTGCCCAGATTCCATGATCACGGCGAGTTTCCGTGGCCTAACGCGGTCTACTCGCCGTGATCATGGAAAAGCGCGGCGTCAGGCCTGGATGGTCTCCTCGGCTTGCTCGGACTGGGCGGCCGCCTTCGCGGTCTCGGCGGCGGCGCGCTCCCTGACGAGTCCCCGGCCGCCGTGGCGCAGGGCCAGCAGCGCCGCGATGATCAGCACGGTCATCGCCATCGTGAACACGATCACCAGGCCGTGATGGAACGGGCCGGAGATGAGCTGCGGGAAGAACTCCTTGCCGGTCAGCACGGCCACGTTGCGGGGCGGCAGGTGATGGAGCACGCCGGTCGGGGCGAGCAGCTGATGCACGGGGTTGTAGCCGAGGAACGCGGCGAACAGGCTGCCGACCGGCGGCAGGCTGCCGATCTGGTGCGCGATCGCCGCGGGCACGCCCTGGCCGGTGAGCCCCCTGGTCAGCGTCGTGGGCAGGGTGGACGCGAGCCCCGCGATCATCAGTGAGAAGAAGATGCCGATGGACAGCACGAAGCCCGAGTTGGTGAACGTGGCGAGCATGCCCGAGGCGGCGCCGCGCTGGTTCGACGGGACGCTGTTCATCACCGCGGCGGCGTTCGGCGCGGAGAAAAGTCCCATGCCGGCGCCGGAGATGAAGATCAGGGCCGCGAAGGCCCCGTAGCTGAAGTTGACCGGCAGCAGCAGCAGGCCGCCGAACGAGGCGGCCGACAGCAGCAGGCCGCCCGAGGCGAAGAACCTGGCACCGTACCGGTCCGACAGCCAGCCCGACAGCGGGCCGGCGATCAGGAACCCGGCCGTCAGCGGCAGCAGGTAGATGCCCGACCACAGCGGCGTGTCGATGAACGAGTAGCCGTGCAGCACGAGCCAGATGCCCTGCAGCCAGATGATCAGCATGAACTGCATGCCGCCACGGGCGATCGAGGCGAGCAGCGCGGCCGCCGCTCCGGTGGAGAACGACCTGATCCTCAGCAGCCTCAGGTCGAACATCGGCGAGTCGACCCGCATCTCGATGAAGCAGAACGCGATGAGCAGGGCGATGCCGCCGATCAGGCCGGTCAGGACCACCGGGCTGGTCCAGCCCATCGAATGGCCGCCGTAGGGCTGGATCCCGTAGGTGATGCCGGTCAGCAGGCCGATCAGCCCGACGGCGAAGGTGACGTTGCCGAGCCAGTCGATCTTCGACGGAGTCCGCGCGCCGACTTCCTGCAGGCTCAGGTAGGACCAGATGGCGCCGCCGATCCCGATCGGGACCGAGACGATGAACACCAGCCGCCAGTCCACCGCGGCCAGGATGCCGCCCAGGATCAGGCCGATGAACTGCCCCGAGATGCCGGCCACCTGGTTGATGCCCATGGCCATGCCGCGCTGGTTGAACGGGAACGCGTCGGTCAGGATGGCGGGGGAGTTGGCCATCAGCATCGCGCCGCCGACCGCCTGCAGGATCCGCCAGCCGATCAGCCACAGCGCTCCCGACGGCCCGGTGTAGGGATCGAACGGGAGCGCGAGCGCGCCGAGCGCGAAGATCGCGAACCCGAGGTTGTACATCCGCACCCGGCCGTAGATGTCACCGAGGCGGCCGAGTGTCACCACCAGGACCGCCGAGACGACCAGGTAGCCCATCAGCATCCAGAGCAGGTAGCTCACGTTGCTCGGGGTCAGCGGATTCAGCTTGATGCCGCGGAAGATGGCCGGGAGTGCGATGATCACGATCGAGGCGTTCACCGTCGCGGACAGCATGCCCAGGGTCGTGTTCGACAGCGCTACCCACTTGTAGTGCCCCCCGCGCAGGCCTCGCTTGCGGTCTCCCGCGCCCGGCGCGGCACCGCTGCCTGCGCCGTTGTCACCCTGGTTGCGATCTGTCGTAGCCAAGTCAGTACGCCTTACTGGGTGTGGTCTTTGTTTGAACCTCTGAACCGGATGCGAGCCTAACTTATTTCATAGGCTAACTATATTCCGCTCCGATCCGGGCCAGAGCCTACGGCTGCGGGGCCAGAGCCTACGGCTGCGGGGCCAGAGCCTACGGCTGCGGGGCGGAGCAGTGTCCTAGTCTCGCCTACGAGCGGTACAGCCGGGCGGAGCGCCGCGTTCCGCCCGGCTGACCGGCCGCTTGCGCGGTGCCATACTGACCGGGCGCGGCGAAGGAGCGGCAGATGGGCGGAATGGCGCGGCGTCCCGCCGAGGCAGGGATGCGGAGCGAGGGCAGCGCCCGGCAGTGGCCGGCGACGGGCAGTCTCGTCGCGGGCGCTGGCGCCGGGCTGACCCTCGGCTCGCTCTTCCTGCCGTGGTACGTCGTTCATCTGCGGATTACCGGGTACGCCAGCCTGTCCGTCTTCGCGATGCTGCGGGTCGGGAACATGCACCTGAACTGCCATCCGCCGGCCGGGACGTCGTGCTCCGCATCCGCGGCGGTCGATGCGCTGGCGGCGGGAGCGTGGGACTGGCGGGCGCTGATCGCGGTCGGCGCCGCGAGCGTCCTGCTGCTGCTGGTCTTCCGGGCGATGAACCGCGGCCGCCCGCACGGGTGGCTGTTGCGCGGGCAGACGGTGACCGCAGTCGCCGCGGCCACGGTGGCGTGCGTCCTCGCCGCCGGGCTGGCCAACCCGCTGACCGTGCCCGGCGCGGCGGAACTCGGGCTCTCGGCCTCGCTGTCGTACGGCGCGGCCTTCGGCCTGTGCGGTGCCGTGGCCGCGGTCTCCGGCGGGCTGTTGCTGAGGCGTTCCGCTGAGGCGACCCCAGCATCGCAGACGACGAAAGTAACATTTGCACCGTAACTGGACTGAGGCTGGCCAGTGAGAGCGAGCGCCGGCAACTCTTCACGAGTTTGCGCCATGACCACGAAAGGTTTGTCCCTATTTGGGGGCTCAATCTCGTGACAAGTGCGTTCGGGCGGGCCCGCTTCCGGTTGTCGCTCCGGGTCCGTGCCGCTTAACTGGAGGGGGAGGCTGACATGACAGCGATCACCGATCGGGCGGGCCGGGCGCACGGTGCGAGCCCGGTGGACTTCGAGACATACGGCGACTACGGCGACTATCGCGACGTGAGGCGCGGCAAGCAGCCGAAGCCGGCGGCGGAATTCGTCCGGGCCGCGTATCCGTTCCGGGGCCGGATCACCGCCGACGGATCGAGCGGCTACCCGGCCGAGGCGGGGCGCTATCACCTGTACATGTCGTGGGCGTGCCCCTGGGCGCAGCGCACCGCGATCGTGCGCAAGCTGCTCGGCCTGGAGGACGTCGTCTCGCTGAGCGCGGTCGACCCGGTCAGGGACGGCCGCGGCTGGGCCTTCCGCGAGGGGCCCGGGCACGGCCTTGACCCGGTGAACGGCTTTGAGTTCCTGCGCGAGGCGTACGAGGCGACCGAGCCCGGCTACGACGGGCACATCTCGGTTCCGCTGCTGTGGGACAAGCAGGCCGCCCGGATCGTCAGCAACAACTTCCCTGATATCACGATCGACCTGGACACCCAGTTCGGCCAGTGGGCCGACCCGGCCGTGCAGCTCTACCCGCCCGAACTTCGGCCCGAGATCGACGAGATCGCCGAGGCCGTGTACACCCCGGTGAACAACGGTGTCTACCGCTGCGGTTTCGCCCGGTCACAGGAGGCGTACCACGCCGCGGTGACCGGCCTGTTCGCCATGCTCGACCAGCTTGAGCAGCGGCTGGCCGGCCAGCGGTACCTGGTCGGAACCGCGCTGACCGAGGCCGACGTCCGGCTGTGGGTGACCCTGGCCCGGTTCGACTCGGTTTACTACTCCCACTTCAAGACCAGCATCAGGCGGCTGACCGACTATCCCAGCCTGTGGGGGTATGCCCGCGACCTCTACTCCAGGCCCGCCTTCCGCGAGACGACGAACTTCGACCACATCAAGCGGCATTACTTCACGACGCACCCCCATCTCAATCCGACCAGGATCGTCCCTGACGGACCCCTGCTCGACTGGGACAGCCCGCACGGAAGGGAAGCCCTCTAGGCCGGCCCGCGGCGCCGCCGCGCAGCAGATACCCCCGGGGGCACCTATGTCCCGCCTGGCCGGGACTTTCGCCTCTGATCCCGCCGCACCGGCGAACCTAGCGTCGGAAGTGCAGGAAGTGAATCAGGACGAGGGGGAACGCCATGCAGCGGCTGCTCGTGCTAGGTGGCGGCACCGCCGGGACGATGGTCGTCAACAAGCTGCGCCGCAAGCTGGACCCGGCTGACTGGCAGATCACCATCGTCGACCAGGACGACAAGCACCTGTACCAGCCCGGGTTCCTGTTCATCCCGTTCGGCATCTACCAGGAGTCCGACGTGGCGCGGTCACGTCATCGGTTCATCCCCGACGGCGTCGAGCTCGTGCTCGGCGAGATCGACCGGGCCGACGCCGATGCCCGCGAGGTGCTGCTCGCGGGCGGCCGGCGGCTCGGCTATGACTACCTGGTCATCGCCACCGGCACCACGCCGCGACCGGACCAGACGCCCGGCATGCTGGGCCCGCAGTGGCGGACGTCCATCTTCGACTTCTACAGCCTGGACGGCGCGACCGCGCTGGCCAAGGCGCTGCGCGAATTCGACGGCGGCCGGCTCGTCGTGCACATCACCGACATGCCGATCAAGTGCCCGGTCGCCCCGCTGGAATTCACGTTCCTGGCCGAAGCCGACTTCCGGCGCCGCGGCATGCGGGATCGGGTCGAGATCACCTACGTGACGCCGCTGCCCGGGGCTTTCACCAAGCCGATCTGCACGAAGCAGCTCAGCTGGATGCTCGACGAGCGGAAGATCGCTATCGAGACGGACTTCATGGTCGAGAGGATCGACGGCGAGGCCAAGAAGCTGATCTCCTATGACGAGCGCGAGGTACCGTTCGACCTGCTCGTGACGGTGCCGCTGAACATGGGCGCGGACTTCATCGCCCGCTCAGGACTGGGCGACGAGCTGAACTACGTGCCAGTGGACAAGCACACGCTGCTGTCCAAGGCGCACGACACCATCTTCGCGATCGGCGACGCGAACGACATCCCGACTTCGAAGGCCGGCTCGGTGGCGCATTTCGCGGTCGACATCTTCACCGGGAACTTCCTCCAGCACATCGCGGGCAAGCCGATGACAGGCAGCTTCGACGGGCACACGAACTGCTTCGTCGAGTCAGGCGACGGCAAGGCCCTGCTGATCGACTTCAACTACGACACCGAGCCGCTGACCGGGAGCTACCCGGTACCCGGGCTCGGCCCGTTCGGGCTGCTCAAGGAGAGCAAGCAGAACCACTGGGGCAAGCTCGCGTTCCGCTGGATGTACTGGAACATGCTGCTGCCCGGCCGGCCGATGCCGCTTCCGGCGCACATGTCCATGGCCGGGAAGCACCAGCCTGAGCAGGCGGCAACCGCCGCGATGAGGGGGCAGTGATGACTGTGACCACGATCGGAACCGCGCACGTCCACGTGGACGCCGAGGGATTCCTGACCGACTACGACGAATGGAGCGAGGATCTCGCCAGGCAGCTTGCCGCCCAGATCGGAATCGAGCTGACTGACGCGCACTTCACCGTGCTCAGGTTCCTGCGCTCGGATTATGCCGGACAAGGCGAGACAGCGACGCTGCGCCGAGTCTCGACTCAGGCAGGCATTCCCATCAAGGAATTGTTCACCCTATTCCCCGGCAAGCCAGCCAAGAAGATGGCCTATATCGCCGGGCTGCCCAAGCCAGTCGGCTGCGTGTGAGCGCCGTCGACAAGGGCGGCCGCTGCGGGCGCGCCGCCAGGAGGAGAGGTACGCCATGACTACCACGCAGGCCGGGCCGGCCATCGTTCCCGACTTCGGCGATACCGCGCCCACCGGGCGCAAGCTCGCCATCATCTGCTCCAAGGGCAACCTGGACATGGCGTACCCGGGGCTGATCCTCGCCAACGCGGCCCTGGGCGAGGGCGTCCACGTCGACATGTTCTTCACGTTCTGGGGCTTCGACATGATCACCAAGTCCAGGATGGGCGAGCTGAAGTTCACCATGCTCGGCAACACGGCCACGCATATGCCGCAAGGGCTCGGCGGCGTGCCCGGCATGACCGCGATGGCGACCCATCAGATGCGCAGGCAGATCCACGACGTGGGCGTTCCTGACGTGCCTGAGTTCCTGGCCCAGATCGTCGACTCCGGCGGCCACTTGTGGGCCTGCCGGATGTCGGCCGACATGATGCAGCTCAAGGAGGACGATCTCTACGACGATGTCGAGGGAATCATCAGCGCCGCGGATTTCATCGAGAAGACCGAGGGTGCGCAGTTGCTGTTCATCTGACCGGCCGGCCCCTGATGCCCGGCCTTGCGGCGCAAGGAGGCCGGGCATCAGTCATGCCCGGCCTCGACTGGCTCGCGG
>JADGPC010000149.1 GCA_017882645.1 Streptosporangiales bacterium
CGGCGCCGGGGATCAGCAGCCGCCGGCGGCGCCAGAAGTGCGGGTGGATCAGCACCGGCATGCTGACCTGCCCGACCGCCCTGATCAGGCCGTCGAGGCCGGTCGTGTGATCGAAATGACCATGGCTGCAGACGATTGCCTCGATCGAGCCCGGGTCGACGTCCAGGCGGCGCATGTTCTCGATCACGCCGTCGGGGCTCGTGCCGGCGTCGAACAGGATCCGGTGCGCGCGGCCGGCCTTCGTCACGGTGACCAGCATCGAGAAGCCGTGCTCGGCGATCAGCGCGTCGGGCGCCCAGCCCTCCTCCATCAGCGCCGCCGGACGAGTCGCCCTGACGGCCGTTCCGGCTCGCCTGGCCGGCCCCTGGTCCGGCATGAAGACGTCGGTGACGTTGTCCATCAGGCTGAGCAGCTCGACCGAATCGACCGGCTCGAGCCCGACCAGCACGGCCGGCTCGAAGTCATGGAGAACAGGCGCTGGCTGATGCTGAGCGTGATCGTCGTCACACATGTTGACCTCGCAAGAGCGGCTGACCAGGCGGGCGCCGTGACCGGCGGCTCGGGACAGTATCTCGTCCCGGCCGCCGGTCAGCGGCACCGGTCAGCGGCATGGTCAGCGGGACCGGTCAGGTCGTCGCTGCTCCGGCTGGCTGGCCCGCGTCGGCGTTCGCGCCCGCCAGGCCCTCGGCCTGCATCAGCATCCACCCGGCACGCGCCGCGCCAGGCAGCACGAAGGCCCCGACGACGCCGATGACCAGCCAGGCAATCGCCGTGCCCGGTCCCCACCAGGCGCTGCCGACGGGGAACGGATAGATGTTCCTGAACAGGGTGTAGCCGAGCACGATGATGCCGAGCACGGGGATCGCGATCTGCCACCGCGGCACCTCGGTCTGCCCCGAGAAGAACACCAGCCTGACCATGCCGATCGTCGCCAGCACGTAGACGACCAGCAGGATCAGCGTGCCGATCGTTCCGGCCTCCAGGAACAGGGTGAACGGATCGCTGCGGAGTACTGCCCAGGTGAAGGCGATGATGACGTACGCGGCAATCACCACGCCGATAGTGGAGAAGGTCGGCGTGCGCCGGGTCGCGGAGACCTCGCCGAGCTTGCCGGGCAGGACGCCGTCCCGGCCGAGCGCGAAGATGAGCCTGGCCGCGCCGACAACGCAGGCCAGCGCGCAGCTGAAGGCCGAGATCATCGCGCCCAGCGTGATGATGTTGCCGATCCAGGACGAGACGTAGGCCGTGCCCAGGTCACCGATGAGGGACGGGGAGGCGATGAACGCCTGCACGCCTTTGGCCGAGGTGCCGAAGCCCATCGACTCGACGGCGGTCACGACGACGAAGTAGATGCCGCCGAAGATCGCGACGCCGAGGATCGCGCGCGGGATATCCCTGGTCGGCTGCCTGGTCTCCTCGCCGAGCGTGGAGGCCGCCTCGAAGCCGGCGAAGGACAGGAACCCGAACACCACGCCGAGGAAGATCGTCGACAGCGGCGTCCCCGACGGGAGGCTGAAGGCCGACGCGGTCAGGCCGAGCTTGCCTGGCCCGCTGTGGCCCGCCAGCTTGGCGAACACGATCACGACCACGATCAGGATCAGGGCCACGGTGACGCCCTCGGCGATCAGCAGCACCCTGGTGCCGCCCCTGGCCGGCCTGATCGCCAGCCACAGGATCAGCACCAGGCCGAGCGCGCCGAGCAGGAACCCGGGCCAGGTCGCGGCCGTCTTCCAGATCCCGGTCGAGTCAAGAAAGCCGGCCGCGAACCGGCCGCCAGCCATGGCCGTGGTGACGGCGTAGAAGATGTAGGTCCCGGCCAGCGCCCAGCCCGAGATCACGCCGGCCCGCGGGCCGAGCGTCGCCCCGACGAACCCGTAGACCGATCCCGAGTGGTGGAACCGCTGGGTCAGCCGGACAAACGTGTACGCCACCAGCAGCACCCCGACGAAGGCCAGGGCAAAGGCGACGGGAACAGCGCGGCCTACGGTAGTGGCCGTGCCCTGCGGGTTGATGCTCGCCGCCATCGACGGCGCCATCAGGGCCAGGGAGATGCCGATAGCCTCCCAGACGCTGAGATTGCGGTGAAGTTTGACTTGCTGCGGCTCATCTTCCGTCATTGGCATCTGACTAGCTGCCTCCTCCCGCCGGCCGCCGGGCGGCCAGCATCGCTGTTACTCAGTCCCCGCGCCGGACAGGCTCAGGGCCCCTAGATAACCGGCCAGCATCGCGCTGGCCACCTGCCCGACCATCTCGTCGGCCGGCAGGAAAGACGGATGGTGCAGCGCGGGCGGCCCGCCGGTGCCGAGGAACAGCATCAGCGTGCGCCCGCCGCGGGTGTAGTAGGAAAAATCGTCCGCACCGCACGACCGGAAGGAGGTGTCTACGCTGAACCCGGCCTCGCGGAGCCACGGCCAGGTCGCGACGGTCAGCGCCTCGTCGTTGACCAGCGCCGGCTCGCCCTCGTCGATCGTGACCGAGCCACGGCAGCCGTAGGCCAGGCAGGTGTGCTCGATGATCTCGCGCACAGTCTGGTGCAGGCCGGGCCGGTCAGCCTCGTCGAGCACGCGCAGCGTCCCCCGGGCGACGGCGCTGGACGGGATCACGTTCGCCGCCTGGCCGGCCTCGAGCATGCCGATCGACACGACGACCGCGTGCGTCGGGTCGGAGCGCCGGCTGACGGCATGCTGCAGCGCGATGACGGCCTGGCACAGCGCCACGACCGGGTCAGCCGCGAGCTGCGGGTAGCCGGCGTGCCCGCCGATCCCCTCCACCGAGATCTCGATGTCGTCGGTCGCCGCGTTGACCGTGCCGACCACCGCCGCGACGGTGCCCAGCGGCAGCTGATGCTGAAGATGCACAGCCACGATGGCGCTCGGCAGGTGCGCCTCCAGGGCGCCAGACGCGACGATGTCCCTGGCCCCGGACGGGATGGCTTCCTCGCGCGGCTGGAGCACGGCGAGGATCGGCTCCGGCAGACCGGAACTGAGCTCCGCCGCCCGGGCCGCCCGGCCCACCGCCGTCAGCGCCGCGAGGTGCACGTCATGACCGCAGGCGTGCATCGCCCCGGTCCTCGACGCCCACGCCACGCCGGTCTGCTCGGCGATCGGCAGCGCGTCGAGTTCCGCGCGCAGTGCGATCGACGGGCCGTCCTGGCGGCCGATCCGGATCAGCCGGCCGGTCCCGGCGACCGCCGGCGCGTCCGCCGCGCCCAGGGCGGCGGCGACCCGGGCCGCGGTCCGGTGCTCCTCGCCCGACGGCTCGGCATCGGCGTGCAGCTCGTGCCGCAGCGCCACGGCGGCGGGAAGCTCGGCGGCCACCCCGCCGCGCAGCTGAGCGGCCAGCTCGGCGATCGTGACGGCGGTGCTGGTCACGGCCCGTCTACCCGGTCCAGCTGGTAGACCCGGTTCGCGTTGCCCGAGCCGATCAGCTCGGCCACCCGGTCCGCGTCGGCCGCCGTCCATGCTCCGTCCGCCACGAACTCGCCAGTCACCCTGGCGATGTCGTGCCGGAACCCGATCGCGCCCAGGTAGTGCAGCTCAGGCAGGCCGAACGCGTCGGAGGAGTACAGCATCTTGCCGAACGGCGTCAGCTCGAGCGCCTCGGCCAGCACAGCGGCCGACCGCGCCCCGACGTGGTTGAGGATCGCGCCCATGTCCATGTAGACGTGCGAGAACACGTGCGCGAGGTAACCGGCCTCGCGATGGTAGGGGTAGCAGTGCAGCAGCATGACCGGGGTGCCGGCCGGCTCCGTCGCGACCAGGAAGTCGGTCAGCAGCGCCGGGTTGGACCGGTGCATCCGGACGTCGGTGTCTCCGAACCCGACGTGGAACTGCAGCGGCCTGCCGATGTCGATCGCGGTCCAGATCAGGTGCCTGAGCAGGACCTCGTCGTCCAGCCGGGCCGACGGGCTGGCGTCGATGGCGCGGAGCAGGCGCCCGGCGGCCGCCGTGACGTCCGACGGGGCCGGCCGGGCCGGGTTGAAGTCGAAGCCGTACCGGTACGCCACGATCGACTTGTAGCCGACAGCGCTAGTCCGCGCGGTCGCGATCGCCAGCTCCTCGGCGAACATGGCGGCCCAGCCCGCGGCGGAGGTGCCCGCCCGCGCTACCCGCTCGGCCACCGCCTCCAGCCGCACGACGTGACTGGCCGGGGTTCCGCTGGCCTGCGCCAGCTGCTCGGGTGTCGTCAGCTGATCGCCCTGGTAGCCGGTATCGACCAGCCACTGCGCCACCCCGGCCGCGGTCAGCAGGCGGCGGTTCACCTCGGCCGTTCCGAGGTCGGCCCGGCGGCGCAGGTAGTCCTCGGCCGGAGCGGACGACTCGAGGTCGAGCATGGGCGCGCACCAGCGCCGCAGGGTGAAGCCAAGCTGGCTGTCGAACATCGTCGTGCCGGGCGCCGGCGGCCCGGAAGCCTCGGTGATCAGCTGCTCGAACGCCGACCGGTCCAGGTCACCGGTGACGACGCCGTGCACGTGGTGGTCGATCAGCGCCAGCGGCTCTGCTGTGGTCACGCTTCCTCCTGCTCGGTCGGGACGGCTACGTCGTCGGCGTCGACGGTTCCCGCGTACAGCGCGTCATATCTCGCCATCCGGGCCAGTGGCTGGTCGCCGAGACGGTCGACGAGCGCGGCGATGACCGCCTCGACGAGCGCGACGGCCGGGGTCAGCGCGTCGAAGGGCGACGGCGACTGCACGCTGGAGGTCAGGATCACGTCGGCGTGCGCGGCCAGCGGCGACAGGTACGGGTCGGTGAAGGCGATCAGCGTGGCGCCCTGCTGCCTGGCGGTCACCGCCGCCCGCACGGTGTCGTGCTGGTACCGGCGGTAGTCGAAGGCGACCAGGACGTCGCGCCGGCCGAGGTCGAGCAGCGCGCTCGTCCGGTCGGCTCCGGCCGAGGAGATCACGTACACGTTCGGCCGCAGCACCCGCAGGTGCGCGGCCAGGTACTCGGCCAGCATGGAGCTGAACCGGCCGCCGATCATCGTCACGCTGCGCCGCTGCTCGGCGAGTAGCCGGACGGCCTGCTCGAACTCGGCCCGCGGCAGCCGGGCGAAGCTGGACCTGATGCCATCGCAGAACAGGTGCTCGGACCGGCTCAGCGGGTCGCCCAGGTCGGCGGCCGAGCGCCCGGCGTGCATCGCCAGCGGCGAGGACAGCCGCGCGGAGACCTCGGACTTCAGCGACCGCTGGAATCCGGCGTAGCTGTCGAACGACAGCTTGCTGACCAGGCGCACCACCGTCGGAGCGCTGACCCCGGCGGCCGCGGCCAGCTTGGCGATGGGCTGGAGTCCCCGGACCGGGTACTCGGCCATCAGGGCCCGGGCGACCTTGCGCTCGGCGGGCGTGAGGTCCGCGAGCCGGAGCTGCAGCCGCTCGGCGACCGTCAGCGCCCCCTCGGCCCGGTCCACCCCGATCACCACCGCCAGCGGGTGCGGGCCACCACGTCGGCGGGGCTGGCGTCGGCGAACAGCTCGATCTCGGCCCGCCGGACCGCGAGGAAGGCCTCGAACATCGGGTCGCCCATCGCCTCGCGGAGCACATCACTGGCCTCCAGCGCGCTCACCGACTCGCCGAGCGACTGGGCCAGCCTGCGGGTGCCGCGCTCGGCCAGTTCGGCCTCGGACAGGCTGACCGGGTCGCCGGTGATCTCGCCGGGCAGCGTGGCGCCCTCGCTGATCCCGGCCAGCCCGGTGGCGATCAGCGAGCCGATCACCAGGTACGGGTTGGCGGACAGGTCAAAGCACTTGACCTCGAGATTGGCCCGCACGTCCTGCTCGCCCGACGAGCCGGTGACCAGCCGCAGCGCGGCCTCCCGGTTCTCCCGGCCCCAGCACTGGTACGCGCCCGCCCAGTGCGACGGCACCAGCCGCAGGTAGCTGGCCACGCTCGGCGCACCGACCGCGACCAGCGCAGGAAGGGCCGACAGCACTCCCCCGGCGAACGCCTCCCCGTCGGCGGTCATGCCGTACCGGCCGGGTCCGCCCGCGAGCAGGTTCTGCCCGTCGCGCCACAGGCTGAGGTGCACGTGCCCGCCGTTGCCGACCCCGCCGGCCACGACCGACGGCGCGAACGACGCCTGGAAGCCGTGCCGCTGCGACACCGCCCTGATGGTCTGCCTGACCAGGACGCTGTCGTCGGCGGCGCCGACCGGGTCGCGCGGCGAGACCGAGATCTCCATCTGCCCGTCCGCGTACTCGGGGTGGAACTGCTCGGCCACGATGCCCTGCTGCTCGATCGCCTCGACGACCTCGCGGCCGTAATCGGAAAGCTCGATGACGCGGGTCATGCCGTACGCCGGGCCCGCGCAGGCCGGCACGAACGTGCCGTTGTCGTCCGTCCCGACGGCCCATTCGACCTCGAAGCTCACCTGAGCGATGAGGCCTTGTTTCGAAGCCCTGGAAACCATCTGCCGCGCGAACGTCCGCGAGCAGCCGACGTAACCGGTGCCCTCCTGGGTGAAGCGGTCCACCGGCGCCCAGGCCCAGCCGGGCTGGGCGGCCAGCGGCGTGACCCGGTCAAGGTCAGGTACCAGCCGCAGGTCACCGCCGGGCCCGCCGATGTGCTTGCTCGTGGTGATGCTGTCGTCGACCACGAAGACGTCGAAGACCGGCGACATGCCGATGCCCCAGCCGGCGGCCCGTTCCAGCCGCCCGGTCGGGATGGCCTTGACGCGGGTGATCCCGGCGTTGTCGACCCAGCACAGCGCGATCATGGCGACCTCGGCGTCGGCGAGCCGCAGCGCGACCTCGCTGCCCAGGTGCGAGCGCCTGACTCGCTCGCTCGCGTCGAGCACGACGGGGCCTGATTCAGTCATCGCTGAGCACCTCGTTTCGGCTCGCCGCGGCACAGTGCGGGAATGTCCGAAACGTTACACACCGCCCATCCGCCCGTCAATACGTAACAGAACCGCCAGCTGCGGTGCTACCAGCCGCGCAGGTCGATGGGCCAGACGTCGACGATCTCCTCGCCCGAGAACACGTAGGCCCGCTCGTGATAGGCCATCGTCGGGTCGATGTGCCCGGGGACGAACCGCACCTGCTCGCCGACCAGCCTGGGCGGCGAGAACGTCGTGTGCTCGTCGGAGCAGAACCACACCGTGGCGCCGTCGAGCTCCGGGTTGCCGTGGTCCATGCCGAATGCCTTCAGGCCCGCGTCGGCGACCGACCACTCGGCCGACGACGAGACGACCGTGGCGAGCACGAACAGCGCCTGGCCGAACGGCAGCCCGAGGCGCCCGTAGGCCGTGTCCATCAGCGCGTACGACCCGGCCTGGATCTCATTCGCCCACCTGTTGAGCGCGTACGTGCCGGTGCCGCCAGCCGAGATCAGGTCCCCGCCGACGTCGGCGTGCGCGGCGACCAGGAGTTCCATCGCGGTCCTGATCTTCCCGGCCCGCTCGTCGCCGTCGACCAGGCCCACGACATGGCCCTCGTACCCCATCACGCCGCGGACCTCGAGCCCGGCCGCCCTGGCCGCCTCGGCCACCTTCCCGGCCTGGTCCGGCAGGCAGCCGCAGCGCGGCAGGCCGACGTTGACATCGATCAGCACCTCGCGGACTCCCCCGGCGGCCGCCGCCCCGATGGTCTGCGGCGAGTCCACCGCAAGGGTGACCCGGGCACCGCCGGCCACCAGCGCGCCGACCCGCCGGGCGTCAAGCACCTCGTTGGCCAGCAGCAGGTCCTGGCCGAGGCCCGCGGCCACCATGCCCTCGCACTCGCGGATCGTCGCGCAGGTGAAGCTGGCGTGCCCGGCCGCCGCCTGCTGCCGGGCCAGGCTCGTGCACTTGTGCGCCTTGACGTGCGGGCGCAGCCGCGGGCCGGGCAGCGCCGCGGACATCTCGGCGATATTCCGCGCGAGCACGTCGGCGTCGATCAGCAGCGCCGGCGTCTGGATCTCCGGCAGCCGCAGCTGGCCATGAGCCGTCATAGGTACCTCCGCTGACGTGGCCTGGCGGCCTCGTAGGCCGCGCGGGCCTGGTTCACCGATTCGAGCTCGGACACCTCCGCGACCGGCACGTCCCACCAGGACTGGCTGTCCGGGGCTGCGATCATCGGGTCCGTCTCGACCGAGATGAGGACGGGCCCGTCCGCGGGCCGCGCGGACCGCAGGGCGGCCGTCAGGTCGGCGATGCTTCCGGCCCGGATGACGTGCACGCCGAGGCTTTCGGCGTTCGCGGCCAGGTCGACCGGGAGCGGGGCGCCGTCCAGCCTGCCGGTCGCCGGGTTTCGATAATGATAAGCCGTCCCGAACCGTTGCGAACCGACCGACTGGGACAGCGCGCCGATGGACGCGAAGCCGTGGTTCTGCACCAGGATCACAGTAATCTTGATGTTCTCCTGAACGGCCGTGACGAGCTCGGTCGCCATCATCAGGTATGAGCCGTCGCCGACCATGACGTAGACCTCGCGGTCGGGCGCCGCCATCTTCACGCCGATGCCGCCGGCGATCTCGTAGCCCATGCAGGAGTAGCCGTACTCGACGTGGTAGCCCTTCGGGTCCCTGGTGCGCCACAGCTTGTGCAGGTCCCCCGGCATCGACCCGGCTGCGCAGACGACGACGTCGCGCGGGGCCGCGGCGGCGTTGACAGCGCCGATCACCTCGGCCTGGGCGGGCAGCGGCGCGTGGCCGGCCGTATAGGCCAGCTCGACCGTCTCGTCCCACTGCCGGGCCCGTGCCGTCGCCTCGGCCCGGTAGGCGGCGCCGGCCTGCCAGCCGGACAGGGTTGTCGCGAGCGCGCTGAGCGCTGCCCTGGCATCACCGGTCACGCTCGTCGCGGCGTGCTTGCTGGCGTCGGACGCGGTCACGTTGATGTTGACGAACCGCACGTCAGGCCGGGCGAACGCGGTCCGCGACGCGGTGCTGAAGTCGGACCAGCGGGTGCCGATGCCGACCACGACATCGGCCTCGGCGGCCAGCGCGTTCGCCGCCGGGGTACCGGTCGCGCCGATGGCGCCCGCCGCCTGGGGGTGATCGTAGGCCAGCGAGCCCTTGCCGGCCTGCGTCTCGGCGACCGGGATCCCGGTCGCCTCGGCGAGGGCCCGCAGGACATCCTCGGCGCCGGAGTAGATCACGCCGCCGCCCGCGACGATCAGCGGCCGGGCGGCGTCCCGCAGCACGGCGGCCGCCCTGGCGATGGCGGCCGGGTCGGGCCCGGAGCGGGCCACGTGCCAGGTACGCCGCGCGAACAGCTCGTCCGGCCAGTCGAAGGCCTGCGCCTGGACGTCCTCGGGCAGGCAGATCGTCGCGGCCCCGGTGTCGGCCGGGTCGGTCAGCACCCGCATCGCGCCGAGCAGGGCATCGGGCAGCTGCTCGGGCCGGCCGACCCGGTCGAAGAACCGTGACACCGGCCGGAACGCGTCGTTCGCCGACACGTCGCGCTGGCTGGGATGCTCGAGCTGCTGGAGCACGGGCTCGGCCGCCCGGGTGGCGAAGACATCGGACGGCAGCAGCAGCACGGGCAGCCGGTTGACCGTGGCGAGCGCGGCGCCGGTCACCATGTTGGTCGCGCCGGGGCCGACGGACGTGGTGCAGGCCAGCGTCGACAGCCGGTTGCGCATCCGCGCGAAGCCCGCGGCGGCGTGCACCATGGCCTGCTCGTTGCGGGCCTGGTAGTAGGGCAGCGATCCAGGACTGGCCAGCTCGGCCGCGAGCAGCGCCTCGCCGAGGCCGGCCACATTGCCGTGGCCGAAGATGCCGAAGCAGCCCTCGATCAGCCGCTGGCTGACCCCGTCCCGCTCGGTGTACTGAGCGGCCAGGAACCGCACGATCGCCTGGCCCACGGTGAGCCTCACCGGCCGGTCACCTGGCCCTGGCCGTGGCCGCCGCCCGGGCCGTAGAACGGGAGGCGGGGATCGACGGGCTGGCCGTCCCAGGTCTGCCTGACCCAGGCGTGGGCCGGGTCGTCGCAGATCAGCCAGCGTCGCTCGCCCGGCCCGGCCATCACGTTGAGGTAGTACATGTCGTAGCCGGGCGCGGCCATCGAGGGCCCGTGCCAGCCGTGCGGCACGAGCACGAGATCGCCGCTGCGCACCTCGGCGAGAACGTCGACCGGCCTGCTGGCGGTCCCGTAAACCCGCTGGTAGCCGACTCCGGCCCGGCCAGCACCGCCGGTCCCGTCCGCGATCTCGAAGTAGTAGATCTCCTCGAGCACCGACTCCCCCGGCCGCTCCTCGTCGTGCTTGTGCGGCGGGTAGGACGACCAGTTGCCGGCCGGGGTGATCACCTCGCAGGCGAGCAGCCGGCTGGCCTCGAAGGCGTCCTGCGTGCAGAAGTTGTTGACCTGGCGCGAGCAGGATCCCGCCCCGCGCAGCTCGACGGCCACGTCAGCCGCGGCCGCGTACCGCAGCGGCAGGTCCCGGTCGGCCAGCGCGCCAGGCAGCGCGAACCGGCCGCCGCGCTCGCTGACGACGACGGCCACGGTGCCCCTTGGCAGGTACGCGAAGTCGGTTACGCCGTCGAACACGCTCGGCCGCCCGGCCAGCTCGAGCCGCTCGCCCCCGCAGGTGACCGCACACGATCCGGCCAGCGGGAGGACCAGCATCTCCTCGGGGCCGGTCGCCAGCCGCTGCGAGCCTCCCGGACCGAGCGTGAGCACCCGCAGCGACGACCAGGTCCAGCCGGCCCTGGCCTGGTCAAGGTCGACCGACCAGGATCCGGCAGAAAGCGAGCCGCTCGGCCGGTGCAGGTTGCTGGTAGCCATCGCGTCACCCATGTTCCACCTCAGCCAGCAGCGCTTCAACCTCGGCTGTCGTCGGCATGGCCGTCGAGCACTCGAGACGGGACGCGACGATCGCGCCCGCCGCGTTCGCGAACCGCAGCACCCGCTCGAGCGGCCAGCCGGCCAGCAGCCCGTGACACAGCGCGCCGCCGAAGCCGTCGCCCGC
>JADGPC010000150.1 GCA_017882645.1 Streptosporangiales bacterium
GCGCTCCAGTGCGGCTACTGCACACCTGGCATGATCCTGGCCTCGGCCGACCTGCTCAGGGATAACCCGAACCCCTCCGATGAGCAGATCCGCGACGGGCTCGAGGGCAACCTGTGCCGCTGCACCGGCTACGAGAACATCGTCCGCGCCGTCCGGCGCGCCGCACAGGCAGGAGCCGGCCAGTGACCGCCACCGCTGAGAGCCCGGCCGCCGAGCTCGGCCGGGCACGAACCCGCAAGGAAGACGCCAGGCTGGTCACCGGCCAGACGACCTGGACCGACAACCTTGTCCTGCCCGGCATGCTGCATATGGCATTCGTGCGCAGCCCGTACGCGCACGCCAGGATCACCGGAGTAGATCTCAGCGCGGCGAAGCAGATGCCTGGTGTGGTGGCCGCATTCTCCGCCGACGACTTCGGGGAACAGGGCAGCCTGCCGTGCGGCTGGCCGGTCACGCCGGACATCGTGATCCCCCATCACCCGCCGATGGCGACCGGCGAGGTGCGCTATGTCGGCGAGGCCGTGGCGGTCGTGGTGGCGCGCGACCGATACACGGCGGCCGACGCGGTCGGCTCGGTGGACGTCAGCTACGAGCCGCTCGGGCCCGTACTCGACATGAAGACCGCCCTCGATGAGGGCACCCCCAAGGTCCACGAAACCGGGAACCTAAGCTACGACTTCGTGTTCCCGACATCCGGCGACATCGACGCGGCCTTCTCCGGCGCCGACGTCGTCGTCGAGCGCGAGTACCGCCAGCAGCGGCTGATCCCGTGCGCGATGGAACCCCGCGCCGTGGTCGCGTCCTGGACAGGCGACGATGTCACGCTCTGGTCCGCCACGCAGATCCCGCACGTGCTGCGGTTCGCGATCGCGGCCTTCTTCGGCATTCCCGAGCAGTCGATCCGGGTGATCGCGCCCGACGTGGGCGGCGGCTTCGGCTCCAAGCTCCAGGTCACGGCCGAGGAAGTGCTCGCCGTGCTGGTCTCGCGCATGGTCGGCAAGCCGGTCAAGTGGAACGAGTCCCGCAGCGAGGGCAACATGACCGTGCACCACGGCCGGGACCAGTGGCAGCGGATCGCCATTGCCGCCGACCGCGATGGCCGGATCCGCGGCCTCAAGGTCGACCTGCTGGCCGACATGGGCGCGTACCTGATGCTGGTGACGCCGGGCGTGCCGATTCTCGGTGCCTTCATGTACAACTCCATCTACAAGATGGACGCGTACGCGTTCCGGTGCAAGGGCATCTTCACCACCAAGATGCCGACCGACGCCTACCGCGGCGCGGGCCGGCCAGAGGCCACCTTCGCGATCGAGCGGATCATGGACGAGCTCGCCGTCGAACTCGGCATGGAGCCGCTTGAGCTGCGCGAGCGAAACTGGATCAAGCATGAGGAGTTCCCTTACGCCACGATCTCCGGCCTCACCTACGACTCAGGTAACTACGAGGCGGCGACGGCCCGCGCGAAGGAGCTGTTCGGCTACGACGCGCTCCGGGCCGAGCAGGCCGAGCGGAACGCCAGGAATGACACCGTCCGGCTGGGGATCGGCATCTCCACCTTCACCGAGATGTGTGGCCTGGCCCCCTCCCGGGTGGTCGGCTCGCTGGGCTACGCGGTCGGCGGCTGGGAGCACGCGTCGATCAGGATGCTGCCGACGGGCAAGGTAGAGGTCGTCACCGGATCGAGCGCGCACGGCCAGGGCCACGAGACGGCCTGGAGCCAGATCGTCGCTGACCAGCTCGGCGTGCCGTTCGAGGACATCAAGGTCCTGCACGGCGATACCCAGGTGTCCCCGAAGGGCCTGGACACCTACGGTTCACGGTCGCTCGTGGTCGGCGGAATGGCGCTGGTCGGAGCCTGCGACAAGGTGATCGAGAAGGGCAAGCGCGTGGCCGCGCACATGATGGAGGCCAGCGAGAACGACGTCGAGTTCGTGGCCGGCCGGTTCCAGGTCCGGGGCGATCCCGAGCAGGGCCGCTCGATCCAGGAGGTCTCGCTCGCGACGTTCGCGGCGCATAATCTCCCCGACGGGATGGAGCCCTCGCTGGACTCCGAGGCCACTTACGACCCGCACAACTTCTCCTTCCCGCACGGCACGCACTTGTGCGCGACCGAGGTCGACACTGAGACCGGGATGGTCACCATCCGGTCCTACGTAGCTGTCGATGACATCGGCAAGGTCGTCAACCCGCTGATTGTGGAGGGTCAGGTGCACGGCGGCATCGCGCAGGGCATCGGCCAGGCGCTGTACGAGGAGGCGGTCTACGACGAGGCCGGCAACCTGCTGACCACGACGCTGGCGGACTACCTGTTGCCGTCGGCCGCCGACCTGCCGTCCTACGTCACGGACCGGACCGAGAGCCCGGCCGACAACCGGCTGGGTGTCAAGGGTGTCGGCGAGGCCGGGACGATCGCGTCCACCCCGGCGGTGGTGAACTCGATCGTGGACGCGCTCCGCCCGCTCGGAATCAGGGACATCACGATGCCGTGCACCCCCGAGCGGGTCTGGCGCGCGATCGATACAGCGCGGGCCAGTGCCGCATCCGGCAACGGCGGCGCGAGCAGCAACGGAGGTGCGGCATGATCCCGGCCAAGTTCGACTACGTCAAGCCAGGATCGCTCGACGAGGCGGTGCGCGCGCTGGCCGACGGCGGCGAGGATGCCAAGATCATCGCTGGCGGCCAGAGCCTGCTGCCGCTGCTGCGGCTGCGGCTCTCCTACCCTGACCTCCTGGTCGACGTCGGCGGCATCGACGAACTACGCGGTGTCATCGACCACGGCGACTCCCTGGTCATCGGCGCGCGGACGACGCACTACCAGGTGGTCCACGACCCGCTGATCGGCGAGCACTGCGGCCTGCTGGCGCAGGCCGCGGGAACGGTCGCCGACCCAGCGGTGCGGCACCGCGGAACGCTCGGCGGCTCACTCGCGCATGGCGACCCGGCCGGTGACCTGCCCGCCGTGGCCGTCGCGCTCGGCGCCACGCTGATCGCGCGCGGACCGGGCGGCGAGCGGGAAATCGCTGCTGGCGACTTCTTCGTGGACTACCTGACGACCGCGCTGGAGCCCAGCGAGATCCTCACCGGGGTACGGGTGCCCAAGCTCGGAGGGGATTGGGGCTATCGTTACGAGAAGTTCCACCGGACCGCGCAGGCGTGGGCGATCGTCGGAGTGGCCGCTTTGGCCAGGCGATCCAACGGGCATGTGGCCGAGGCCAGGGTCGGACTGACCAACATGGGGTCGGTTCCGGTCAGGGCCAGTGCCGTGGAGGCGGCGGCAGCGGGCGCTGAGGCGACCCGCGACGCGCTGAACGCGGCGGCCGCGAGCGCAGCCGACGGAACCGAACCACCGGCGGACCTGCACGGAGCGCCCGATTACCGGCGTCACCTTGCCCGTGTCCTGACCGGCCGAGCACTGGCAGCGGCAGCGGGAGTCTAACGAGATGGAACTAGAGCACTCATTCACTGTGCCGGTCCCCAAGAACCGGGCCTGGAATGTGCTGCTCGACGTCGAGAGGGTGGCGCCCTGCATGCCGGGCGCCTCCCTCGATTCGGTCGACGGCGACGAGATTCACGGCCGGATCAAGGTCAAGGTCGGCCCGATCAACATGATGTACGCGGGCACGGCGCGCTTCATCGAGAAAGACGAGGACGCCGGCATCGTCACTCTCGAGGCCACGGGCAAGGAGACCAGGGGCGCCGGCACCGCGTCGGCCTCGGTCCGGTCGGTGCTCGAGGACCGTGGCGAGGAAACCCGCGTCACCGTGCTGACGACGCTGAACGTGACCGGCAAGCCGGCTCAGTTCGGCCGCGGCGTGATGAACGAGGTCGGCGGGAAGCTGCTCAGCATCTTCGCCACGAACCTCGCGGCCACGCTCGCCGAGCCGGAAGGCACCGGCTCCGAAGCTGAGGCCGGAGCTGGCGCCGGAGCCGCGGGGCAGCCAGGCGCCGCGCCACCGCCGTCCGCCAGCACCGCAGCCGACGGAGCAGTCGCTAACGGTGCTGCCGGTGCCGGAGCAGCCAGGGCGGCGCAGTCACCAGCAGCCGACGCCCCGGTCGGTGACCTGAAGCTGCCCGCCAGGGCAGCTGCCAGCCTCCACCGCGAGGGCATCACGACCGTCGGCCAGCTAGCGACCAGGACCGAAGACGAACTGCTGGCCCTGGACGGAATCGGCCCGGCGTCGGTCGTCGACATCAAGTCGAAGGTCACCGAGCTGGGCCTTACCCTCGGGCAGCCGCAAAGTGCCGCGGCGGCGTCCGCAGCAGCAGCGCCCGCAGCTGAGCCCGCCGGTGCCGCGGCAGCACCCAGTGCCGCCTCACCCAGTGCCGCCTCGTCCGGTGCCGGTGCCGCAGGATCGGCCACGCCGCACGCGTCGGCCGCCCGCGAGGCCGCGCACCAGCTCGAAGACGACGCGATCAACCTGCTCAGGGTGGCCGGCATGCCCGTGCTGAAGCGCGCGATCCCCGTGATCGCCGCGCTGACCGCCGCGCTGCTACTCGGCCTGCGCCTGAAGATGCGCCGCCGCCACCGCAACAGCTGACAGTCCCACCCCCGCCTTCGCCGCCCTAGCCCCCGGACCGCCCAAACCCGGCGCCCTGCCCCGGCCGGCGGCCAGCTGGCTGCGGGCGGGGCTGGCTGGCCGCGGGCGGGCCAGGCCGGGGCGGCTGGGCGGAAGCCGAGGCAGGGCCGGGCGGCGCCACGCGGGGCGCCGAGCCGAGCGAGCGGTCCGGCCCGATCAGTTCGTCGAGTTTCGCTGGTAACAGAACGGACACGGCCGGAGAAATTCCTCACTCATAAAAGCCTCAAATCTCCATCTTATAGGCTTTCATGCCGACGACTCATCTTCCTTCATTTGTACTGGCAGGACCGTATAATGTCGCTGATGCGTGATGTCGCCGGCAGCTGGCAGTGACTGCGCACATTCGTACAGTCTTATCCTCACCAAGGAGCAAAAGTGAGTGTCAGTCTGAGCAAGGGCGGCAACGTCTCGCTGTCAAAGCAGGCTCCCGGCCTCACCGCTGTCGTCGTCGGGCTCGGCTGGGACCCGCGCACGACGACCGGCGCGGATTTCGACCTCGACGCCTCGGCGATCATGCTGGACATGAGCGGCAGGGTCCTGTCCGACGGCCACTTCGTGTTCTTCAACAACCTGAAGAGCCCGGACGGCTCGGTCGAGCACATGGGTGACAACCTGACCGGCGGCGCCGAGGGCGACGACGAGCAGATCAAGGTCAACCTCGCCGCCGTGCCCGCCGAGTGCGGCAAGGTCACCTTCCCCGTCAGCATCTACGACGCCGAGACGCGCCAGCAGAACTTCGGCCAGGTCCGCAATGCGTTCATCCGGATCGTCAACCAGGCCGATAACAGCGAGATCGCCCGCTACGACCTCACCGAGGACGCCGCCACCGAGAC
>JADGPC010000151.1 GCA_017882645.1 Streptosporangiales bacterium
CGGCCGACGGTTACCTGTACATCCTGGACCGGGCCAGGGACATGGTGATCAGCGGCGGCGAGAACATCTACCCGGCCGAGGTCGAGGCGGTCCTGGCCAGGCACCCGGCGGTCGCCGAGGTCGCGGTGATCGGCCGGCCCGACCCGGTCTGGGGCGAGGCCGTGCACGCGGTGATCAGGCCGGCCGACGCCGCGGCGGCCACGCCTGAGGAGATCATCGCCTGGTGCCGGGACCGGCTGGCCCACTTCAAGTGCCCGAAGACGGCCGAGTTCACCGGCCCGCTGCCGCGCACCACGACCGGCAAGGTGCTCAAGCGCGAACTGCGGGCCCGGGCTGAAGGAGCACGCCGATGACGTCGCTCGGGCTGTCGATCGCCTCGCACAGCGGGCTGCCGCCGGCCAGAATCGGCGAGGTCGCGGCGGTCGCGGAGCAGGCCGGGTTCAGCGCGGTCTTCGTGGCCGAGGGTCACGGTGACGCGCTCGCGCTGTGCCATCCGATCGCGGCCGCGACCAGCCGGGTCGCGGTCGGCACCGCGATCGCCAACGCTGCGCTGCGCCCGCCGGTGCTCGCCGCCAAGACCGCCGCGCAGCTCGATCACGCCGCCGCCGGGCGGTTCATCCTGGGGCTTGGTACCGCCAACTCGATCATGAACGGGCGGTTCGGGATTGCCCCGTTCGCTCCGTTGAAAATGATCGAAGAGTACGTCGGCGTCGTGCGGGCCGTGCTGGCCGGCCGCGACTACTCCGGAGCGGTCTTCAGTACCGGCATCGTGCCGCTGGACAGCCCGCCGGTCCGCCCCGACCTGCCCGTGTACCTGGCCGCCCTCGGGCCGATGATGCTCGCGCTGGCCGGGCGGGTCGCGGACGGGGTGGTGCTCAACCTGATGTCGCCGGCTCAGGCGGGCGAGGGCGCCGCGATCGTGCGGGCCGCCGCCGCGGGCGCCGGGCGCGATCCCGCGTCAGTGCACGTCACGTGCGTGGTGCACTGCTGCCTGTCGGACGACCCGGCGGCGGCCGCCGCGGCGGCCAGGGCGGTCGTGCCGCGTTACGTGCTGCATCCGGCCATCCCGCGGCTGTTCGGCGACGGGGCCTACCTGAGTGCGGCCAGGCAGCTGACGCTGGCCGGGGATCGCGCGGGCGCGGCCGAGGTCGTCCCGCAGCACGTGGCCGACGGGTTCGTGGCCCGCGGTGACGCGGCGGCCTGCGCGGCGCGGGTCGAGGAATACCGCGCGGCCGGGGTTGACCTGCCGATCCTGTTCCCGATGCCGGCCGGGGCCGGCTGGGACTACGAGAACGTCATCGCGGCGTGCCGCCCCGACCGTAAGGAGAGCTCGTGATCGAGGACACCGTCATCCGCTTCTTTGCCGCCATCGAGGCCGGCGACATCGGCGCCGTGCGCGAGATCTACGCCCCTGACGCCCTGATCTGGCATAACGACGACCTGATCGAGCAGCCGGTGGAGGACAACCTCAAGGTGCTGGCCGGGCTGCACAAGGCGGTGTCCGGGCTGCGCTACGAGGTCATCAGGCGGGCACCGGCCGGTGACGGGGTGATCCAGCAGCACGTGCTGCGCGGGACGCTGCCCGGCGGCCAGGAGGTGGCCCTGCACGCGGCCATGTACCTGCAGGTCCGCGACGGCCACGTGACCAGGATCGAGGAGTACCTCGACTCCGCCAAGCGCAGCTCGATCCGCGCCGCCCGCGAGGCCCTGTCCGCCGGCTGAGCCCGGCTCTCAGCGGCCGAGGACCACGCCGCCGTTCGGGGACAGGATCTGGCCGGTCATCCAGCCGCCTCGCGCGTTCAGGCCGCCGCGGGCCGGAACGCGCGCGGCGAGGTGCGGAGCGATGTCTCCAGCACGGCCTGCCGGCGGCGCGGGTCCATCAGGTTCACGCCCATCACGGCCAGGTCCTCGGGGCCCGGAGTCAGCACGGTGACCTTGATGCCCGCGGCGCGCAGCGCCCTGACATCGCGCTGCAGCGCGAAGGTGAACAGCTTCCTGACCCGCCGCTCGATCCGCAGGTGCGGCGCGTACCGGCGGTCGGCCACGAGGCTGGCCATCGGGGCCAGCACGCACACCTCGTCGATCCCCTCCGTGGCGATGAGGCCGAGCGAGGTCGCCGACCGGACGCCGCCGTCGACGTAGCGGCGGCCGTCGATGAGAACCGGCTCGTACCAGCCGGGCACCGAGCAGGAGGCGACGACGGCATCGGCCAGCCTGGCCGGCGGCGCGCCGGGACGGCCGAACACGACGCGCTCGCCCGTGTCGTAGTCGACCGCGACGACCCAGGTCTGCCCGCCCTCGACCCAGTGCGGCGCGGTCATGCACTGCGCTGCGCGCGAGTGCAGCAGGTGAACCATGGAGTGCAGGCCGGCGTGGCTCTCCCGGCCGACCGGGAGCCAGGCGCTGGCACTGACCGTGGGATGGATCCGGTGCGGTGCCCGGAGCCCAGAAGCCATCAGCCGGGGCGAGCCGAACCTCAGCTTCGGCGGCCGCGGCCACGGGCCCCCGCTGACCTCGCCGACCTCGGCCAGCGCGCCAATCGGCTCGCCGCGCTGGTGGGCGACCATCTCGTCGATGCTGACGCCGCACCGCAGGGCGGCCGTGAGCACGCTGCCAGCACTGGTGCCGATCATCAGGTCGACATCACCGAGCGGTGCCTGGAGCAGGTCCTGCGCAGCCGACAGGGCACCGGTCATCCAGGCGGCCCCGAGCACGCCGCCTGCCCCGAGGACCAGCGCCCGGCGGGGGCGATGACGCACCGGACGGCGCGCCTGGAGTGTTTTAACCATGACCGTCGCCCTGCCCAGTAAACGCTCATAACGCTTTATACGCCACTTCGTTGCCGGCTGTGTACTAGTGAGTAACATCAGCCTTCCGTTGGTAGATTCCCCGGGAGCGGCCGGTTAATCAGCGGACAGGCGGCGCCAGCGCCTTGACCCCGGCGATGAACAGGTCGATCCCGAACCGGAAGTGGAAGTCAGGGCCGTCGTCGCACGAGGTCATCGGAACCGCGGCCTCGACCAGGCGGGGGTAGCGGTCGCGCGGGAGCGACGCCAGCTCGACCTGCTTGCGGCGCTGGATCTCGGCGCGCTCCGGCCCGGTCAGGCCAGCGTCGTTGAAGCCGGGCTCGCTCATCACCAGCGTCA
>JADGPC010000152.1 GCA_017882645.1 Streptosporangiales bacterium
AGGGCGTCAGCGTCGAGACGGTCCGCTTCTATCAGCGCCGGGGTCTGCTGGCGCTGCCGGAGCGCCGCAGCTCGGGGTTCCGCGAGTACTCAGAAGCCGACCAGTGGCGGCTGGCGTTCATCCGCCGGGCCCGGCTGCTCGGCTTCACGCTGACCGAGATCGGCGACCTGCTCGGCCCGGCCGAGGCCCGGTCGACACAGGACATCACGCGCGCAGCTGAGGCCAAGCTCGCCGCGGTCGGCGAGCAGATCGCCGAGCTCAGCGCGCTGGCGTGCCGGCTGCGGCGGCTGGTCCGGGTCTGCGCGCACGGCAGCCGCGACGACTGCGTGGCACTGCACCTGCCAGAACACGAGCCAGCGCGGGCCCAGGCAGCTGGCTGACCCGCCGGGCACGGCGGTCTACTCACTGAGGGGAAGATTTCGATGAGCGCAGCCAAGTCCGTCACCGACGCGAGCTTCGAGGCCGATGTCCTGACCAGCCCCCGGCCGGTCATCGTGGAGTACTGGGCGCCGTGGTGCGGTCCCTGCCGCCAGGTCGGCCCGGTGCTGGACGCGATCGCCGCCGAGTACGCCGGCCAGGTGGACGTGGTCAAGCTCAACACCGACGAGAACCCTGAGTCGATGCGCAAGTACGGAGTCATGATGGTCCCGACCATCAATCTGTTCTCCGGCGGCGAGGTCGTGAAGCAGGTGATCGGGGCCAAGTCCAAGTCCGCGCTGCTCCGCGAGTTCGCCGAGTTCATCTGAGCCACCCGGCGGTTGTACCGGCCGCGGCTAGCGGTTACGGTGCGCCCATGAGCGTGCCATCCGGCGGGCGTCCGGCCTGCGTCGACTTCCATCTCGACATGATGTGCCCCTACGCCTACCAGACCTCGCTGTGGATCCGCGAGGTCCGCGATCGCACGGGGCTGCAGGTGAACTGGCGCTTCTTCAGCCTGGAGGAGATCAAC
Organism: Streptosporangiales bacterium; assembly: GCA_017882645.1. Lineage (GTDB taxonomy): Bacteria > Actinomycetota > Actinomycetes > Streptosporangiales > Streptosporangiaceae > Chersky-822. The sequence continues at coordinate 950 of JADGPC010000152.1, forward strand.
CGGGCGGAAGGGAAGAAGCATCCGTGGGAACGCGAGTGGTCCTACGGATGGTCGCTGATGCGGATCGGCGCCCTGCTGCGCCGCCAGGGGATGGACGTCCTCGACGCCTGGTACGGCGCCGTCGGGCGGGCGCTGCACGTCAACGGCGAGAAGCCGCACCGCCGCGAGGTGGCCATGGACCTGCTGGCCCGGATGGGCCTGGACCCCGGCCTGGTCGACGCGGCCATCGCCGACCCGACGACCGGCGACGAGGTGCTGGCCGAGCACCGGCGAGTGACGCAGGCGGGCGGGTTCGGCGTGCCGACCCTGTTCTTCCCCGACGGTCAGTGCCTGTTCGGGCCCGTGCTCATCGACCCGCCGGCCGGGGACGCCGCCGAGCGGCTCTGGGACGCCGTCGTGGCCTGGACCGCCTTCCCGCACCTGTATGAGATCCAGCGGCCCAAGGGGAAGGCCGACGCGGAGCAGATCAGGGCGGCCTTCCAGCCGTACCTGGAGGCGCGGGACTGGGTCAGCATCAACCGCGGTACCGTCATGGACGTCGCAGCGCCGAGCCGGGCCGCCGCGGAAGGGAGCATCCCGTGACCGAGCCGACCGCGGCGGCCGCCGCGACCTCCGCCGCCCCCGACCCGCGCACCGCCGAGCAGGACCGGGTCGTCGGCCTGCTGGGCCGCGAGTGGTCGGCCATCGCTGACCTGCTCGCCGGCCTGGACGAGGATGCGTGGTCCAGGCCCGCGCTGCCAGGCTGGGACGTCCACGACGTGATCGGGCACCTGATCGGCACCGAGCGGACGCTGGCCGGGGCGCAGCACCCGGACATCCCGGCCGACGGCGAATGCGGCGAGCACGTCCGCAACGACATCGGACGGGTCAACGAGGCCTGGATCGTGGCGCTGCGTGATCGCCCGCCCGCCGACCTGCTGGCCGACTTCCGTGCCATCACCGCCGAGCGGCTGGCCAGCCTGCGGGCGATGACGGCGGAGGAGTTCAACGCCCCGTCGTGGACCCCGGCCGGCCAGGCGACCTACGCCCGGTTCATGCAGATCCGGATCTTCGACTGCTGGATGCACGAGCAGGACATCAGGGCCGCCGTCGCGATACCGGGGCATGAGGGCGGCCCGGAAGCCGAGCAGGCACTCGAAGAGGTCATCGCGGCCATCGGTTACATCGTCGGCAAGCGAGGCCGGGCTCCGGACGGCAGCTCGGTCCGGATCCGGCTTACCGGGCCCGTCGAGCGGGACCTGCATGTCGTCGTCGACGGGCGGGCGAGGCCCGTTGAAGCTATTAATGGCGAGCCGACGGCGAGCCTTGCCCTTTCATCCTCGCTGTTCATGCGGCTGGCCGGCGGGCGGGAGGACGCCGAGGCCGCGCTGGGCAGGATCGAGCTGGGCGGTGATCTCGCGCTGGCTCGTCAGCTCGCGACGAACCTGGCTTACACGATCTGAAGCCGGGCGGGATCCGTCAGCGGCCGGCGGCGCGGGCGACCAGGGCGATGCCGCGCCCCCAGGACGCCAGCTGGCCGCTGCTGCCCGATCTGGCTGCCAGTATTGACCTTGCCAGATATCCGGGAAGAGGCACATCAGGAGCGGGAAGCACCGTCGGTGTGCGGGTGTATCCAGGGGCCTGGCGGCACCGGTGAGGACATCTGGGTGCTGCTCGACAGCCCCGCCGCCGAGCGGATGGCCCAGCTGGCGGGGCAGCGTCAGCCGCGGGCCGGGGTCTCGTCGGCATACAGCACCCGGGCCTGGCGCAGCAACGCGTGCGCCTCCGGCCCGTACTGGACCAGGCTGGTGACACCGGCCGGCGCTGCGCCGGTGGCCGTCTCCCCGCACGCCGGGCATTTCTCCGCCACCACCTGGTACTCGGTCACCCTCGTCGGCGGCGGAGGCGCTGGGCCCGGGGCTGCTTGCCCGGCTTCGGCCCGGACCGGGTCCGCGGCGACCGGGCTTCGGCTTCTTGTACGGCTGTCCGAGGACGGCGGCTTCGACGATGTCGATGAATCCTGGCCGGGCTGGCGGCGGAGGTCTTCGATCTGCTCTGCCAGCACCGCCAGCCTTGCCTGCACCGCCTCAGGCTGCGTGTCCCTGGCGGCAAGCTGCGCCGCCGGGACAGGCTGCGCACCGGGCACGATGCCACCATGATCAGGATGTTCAGTCCGTGATCAGGCCGGCACGCCGGAACTTCCCGGCCATGGCCGGTCCGGCGCGCCAGCTACATGGAGGACAGCACTGAGTGAGATCGCGCCCTCACGACTCGCGGCCAAGAGCGGGATGTGCTGCTGGGCGGGAGTGACTCTCCCGGCGGGATTCCCGAAATTTGTTCGTTCCTGGTGTCGATGGCGCGGTTCTCTAACCGTCTCCTATGTGTCTGAACCACCAAGCGAAGGGAAGGGCTAGCGTGAAGTACATGCTGCTGATCATGGGTTTCCGCAAAGGCGAGGGCATGCCCCAGCCGCCGAGCAGCGCAGCACCCTCGGCGGAGGAGTTCATGCAGTACCAGCAGCAGCTCGGGCAGGCCGGCGTGCACGTTGACTCCGCAGTGCTCCACTCTTTTGAGGACGCCACCCAGGTGCAGGTCAGCGATGCTGGCGAGCGACTGGTGACCAACGGGCCGTTCGCCGAGTCCCGCGAGTTCCTGGGCGGCTATCAGATCATCGACGTCCCCGACCTCGACGCAGCGCTTGACTGGGCGGCCAGGTGTCCGGGCGCGAAGTACGGGCGCGTCGAGGTGCGTCCGCTCGCCGAGTTCTGAGGGCCAGGGCGATGGGGCCGGCAGGCGAGCCGATCGAGGCAGTGTTCCGAGAGGAGCGCGGCCGTCTGCCGGCTCTGCTCGCGGCCCGATTCGGCGACCTCGATCTCGCCGAGGAGGTCACCGCTGAGGCCCTTCTGGCAGCGGTAGAGACCTGGCCGCGCTCCGGGGTCCCGCGCGAGCCGCTGGCATGGCTGGCGACCACGGCCCGGCGCAAGGCCCTCGACCGGATCCGGCGGGACGCCACGCTGGCCACCAAGCTCGCCACCCTGCACGCCGATGCCGATCCGGCGCGCCGCGCAGAGCCGGTCCCCGAGCACGAGCACATCCCCGACGACCGGCTCCAGCTCATGTTCGCGTGCTGTCACCCGGCTCTCGACCTGGACACGCAGACCGGACTCACCCTGCGCTACATCGCCGGCCTCAGCACCGCTGAGATCGCACAGGCCTTCCTCGTCCCGCCGGCGACCATGGCCCAGCGACTCACCCGCGGCAAGCGCAAGATCCAGCAGAGCCGCATCCCCTTCCGCGTGCCCGGCCCGGACGAGCTCGAAGGCCGTCTGGGCCTGGTTCTGCACGTCGTCTACCTCATCTTCACCGAGGGCTACGCGGCCACCGGCCACCACGATCTGGTCCGATGCGATCTGGTCGACGAGGCCATCCGGCTCGCCCGCATCCTCCACCGGCTGATGCCCGGCGAGCCCCGCGTCACTGGCCTGCTCGCGCTCATGCTGCTCACCGACGCCAGACGTCAGGCCAGGGTCGACGGCCATGGCGCCGCCGTCTCGCTGGAAGACCAGGACCGCCGCCTCTGGGATACCTCGATGATCGACGAGGGCGCCAGGCTGACAACACAGGCGCTGCGCCACCACCCACCCAACAGCTGGTCCGTCCAGGCCGCAATCGCCGCATTGCACGACGAGGCGCCATCTGCTCAGGACACCGACTGGCGCCAGATGCGCCTGCTCTACGACGAGCTGTTCGCAATGACCCCGACCCCCGTCGTCGCCCTCAACCGAGCCATCACGATCTCCTGGCATGAAGGCCCACAGGCCGGCCTCGACCACCTCGAAGCCCTCGCCGACGAACCCGGCCTGGCCCGCCAGCACCACTGGCACGCCGCCCGCGGCCACACACTCGCCAGACTCGGACGTCACACCGCCGCCGCAAAGGCCTACCGGCGGGCCAGCGAACTCGCCCAGACACCCGCCGAGATCGCCTACCTCTCGTCACGCGCCGAGGAGTACACCACGTCCGGCTGAACAGCTACCGAAAATCGTGCGCGACGCGCACGATCGCTGGATCTGGAGCGCTATCAGCAAACCCGGTAGTCAATGGATGCATCGCCGGCGAGCCGACGGTGAGCCTTGCCTTCATCCTCGCTGTTCATGCGGCTGGCCGGCGGGCGGGAGGACGCCGAGGCCGCGCTGGGCAGGATCGAGCTGGGCGGTGAACTCGCGCTGGCTCGTCAGCTCGCGACGAACCTGGCTTACACGATCTGAAGCCGGGCGGGATCCGTCAGCGGCCGGCGGCGCGGGCGACCAGGGCGATGCCGCGCCCCCAGGACGCCAGCTGGCTGGCAGGCAGGTAGGCCGTCCCCTTCATGGTGTGATCCACCATCGGCGCGGCCGCGTAGCGCTCCCTGCCCTGCGGGTTTATGAAGTAGATCAGCGAGGTGTGGATCACGTCGGCGTTCCGGCCCGGTGCCTCGACCTGGATCTGATAGCCGTTCCAGACGGCGCGCAGGCTCGGCAGCGGGCCAGTCACGAAATGCCATGACGGGATGGAGTCGAGCTGCTGCTCGCTGGAGTAGGCAGCCATGTCGGCGATCCGGCGGTGGTAGGGGTTCACGTTCACCGCGATGAACACCACGTTCCTGGCATCCGGTCCCAGGTCCCGGTTCGCGTCGATGAACTCACGCGAGACCAGCGGGCAGATGTCGGTGCAGTGCGAGTCCATGAAGGTGAGCACGACCGTCTTGCCGCGGAAGCTGGCCAGGGAGATGGCGTGCCCGGACTGGTCGGTCAGGGTGAAGCCCGGAGCGGCCGATGGCGGCACCGGGGTCAGCTGCATCAGGCCGGCCAGCCTCGTGCTGACGCTGGCCGGGATCCCGGTCGGCCGCATCGGCGATGACCCGGTCTTCGCGCTCAGCCGCGTCACCCCGAAGGCGAACAAGATGGCGAACGCCAGCCCGCCAACGACCGCCACGACGGCCAGCACGACCGTGGACCGGCGCGGCCGCCGCGACCACGGACCGGGCCGGACAGCCGGAACGGCGGCCGTCCCGGCGGCGGCCGTCCCGGCTGCGCTCCCGGCGGCCGTCCCGGCTGCGCTCCCGGCGGCCGGAGGGCCGGAGTTCGCAGCGGGCAGGCCGTTCGCGTGGTCAGTCTCGTCCATCCCCGGGAGCCTCCTTCCGGCGCGCTCATGACCCGGCCAGGCTACCCGGCCCCGGCGCGGTCCGGCCGGTCCGCCTCCGGGTCCGAGGCGGGCCCGGGCGCAGCGGCGTTCGCGTCTGTGTCTGCGTCCGGGGCCGGCCCGGGCAGGATCAGCCGTCCGGCTGCATCACGGCCGACCGGGATGACGTGGGTCACCGCGCCCGCCGGAACCGGACCGTAGATGTGCGGGTACTGCTCGCCGCCGTGCTTCCCCTCGTAGCGCACCTGACCAGGCAGCCGCTCACTGTCGATGACCAGGACCACGAGGTCGTCGGCGTCGCCGTAGACAGCCTCGGCCACCGCGCGCAGCTGGTGCGGCAGCGAGCAGTGGATAAAGCCCTCCTGCGCCAGTGAGACGCCGCGGGTCGACATCCGGTACTCGCCGTCGCGCGCGGCCTGGTCCCAGCCGGACCGCTCGGTGATATGAAGCAGCTCGGTCATGAGCCAACGCTAGTGGCAACAAGCTCTGGCGGTCAGGACGCTCCGGCGCATCAACAGCGGTGGGCCACCGCCGTTGATACAGCACGGGCCGTGGCCCATCGCTGTTGCTTCTACCACGCGCGGGCCGGGCCTACCCAAGCGGAATAGGCGGGAGTAACTCTTCCTCGCGGCTTCCTATGTGGTCAACCACCGCTCGACGGGTCCCGGGCTCACGGCGGGAAATGGGACGTGCTGGCCGGCGCGATACTGTAGCCCGGCAAGCAGCCGGGCCCGGGGTCGTAGCAGCTCG
>JADGPC010000016.1 GCA_017882645.1 Streptosporangiales bacterium
GCCTCCTGCTTCTGAGCGCGCTTCTCCGCCTGCTGCATGGCCTTGTGACGCGCGGCGTACTCGTCGACGTACTCCTGGCCGGACAGCTTCATGATCTCGTAGATGATCTCGTCGGTGACGGCCCTGAGCACGATCCTGTCGGTCTCCATGCCGTAGTACCGCGAGAAGTCGAGCGGCTTGCCAAACACCGCCCCGGGCCGGATCCTCAGCTGTGGCGCAATCTTCCCCGGTGGCTGGAACTCGAAGCCGCCGATCATGGCGCACGGGATCACCGGCACCCGCGCCTCAAGCGCGAGCCTGGCGACCCCGGTCTTGCCGCGGAAGAGGCGCCCGTCCGGCGTCCGGGTCCCCTCCGGGTAGATGCCGAGCAGCTGGCCCGCGGCCAGCACGCGCAGGCCGGTCGCGAGAGCACGCTCGCTGGCCTCGCCCCCGGTCCTGTCGACCGGGATCTGCCCGACGCCCCTGAAGAACGCCCTGCTGAACAGCCCCTTGATCCCGCGGCCGGTGAAGTACTCCGACTTGGCCAGGAAGACAACCTTGCGCGGCAGGGGCAGCGGCGCGAAGAAGTGATCGGAGAAAGACAGGTGGTTGCTGGCAATGATCGCCGGTCCCGTCCTGGGAACATAATCGGTGCCCTCCGCCCACGGCCGGAAGAGCACCCGGAGAATCGGGGCGAGCACCGCCTTGACCACCCAGTAGAACATCGTCACCCCATTGCCATGGCGTTCCCACATGATGTCCCGGGTCGGCCTCGTCGTTCAAGCGTACGACCCCCACGCCCTCACCGGCTCAGTCCGGGCATATCGACTGACCAGTTCAGGCAGGCAGTAGCTGCTCAGACCTGCCCCCGCGGGCCCGCCCCATGCCCTGGATCGGCGAGCAAGTCCAGCCGACTGAGGCCTGCGCCTGCGAACCATGATGCGACATGCGACGATTCGGGGATAGACAGAGCGAGTCGCTCGGGGATACGCAGAGTGTTTACCCGGGAGAAGCAGAGCACGTCGTCGGAGAGGACCGCAGCCATGTCCGTACTGCCGGGCGCTGAGCCATACAGCCACCAAGGCGGCACCACCGCGGTTCTGCTCTGTCACGGGTTCACCGGCTGCCCGCAGTCGCTTCGGCCGTGGGCGGAGTCCCTGGCCGGCCAGGGACTCACCGTCAGCCTGCCGAGGCTGCCCGGACACGGCACCACCTGGCAGGAGATGGCCCGGACGAGATGGGAGGACTGGTACGCGGAGGTCGACCGGGCGTTCGGCGAGCTTCAGGCGACGGCCAGCGAGATCTTCGTGATGGGGCTGTCGATGGGCGCCTGCCTGGCCCTGCGGCTGGCCGAGCTGCACGGGTCGGCGGTCAGGGGACTCGTCCTGGTCAACCCGTCGGTCACCGCCGACACCAAGCTGTTCCTGCTCGCGCCGGTGATGAAGCTGATCGTTCCCTCGCTCAAGGGGGTCGGCAGCGACATCAAGAAGGAAGACGTCACCGAGCTTGCGTATGACCGCACGCCCACGAAGGCCGCAGCCACCTTGCCAGGGCTGTGGAAAGTGACCCAACGGGATCTCGGTCAGGTCGCTGCCCCCACCCTCGTCTACCGCAGCCCTGAAGACCATGTCGTCGGCCCGGGCAGCCTGGAGATCCTGCGTAAAGCCCTGCCTGCCAGCCAGCTTGAGGTCAGGGAGTGCCCCGACAGCTACCATGTCGCGACTCTCGACAACGACTCCGAGACGATCTTTACCGGAAGCCTGGATTTCGTTCGTTCCCACAGTCATGCGGGAAAGGAATGACAGGATGGATGTCGGTGGGCATACACGGCACATAAGCCTTGTTACGAACCGGCGACGACGCGGGGGGCACCGTGGAGCGCGACACAAGTAGGGACCAGAGCGGCGATCAGGCCGCCTGGCGCGATCTGGTGGCCCGGCTCGAACTGCCGTCGGCAGTCGATCCGGCCAGCCCGCCGTGGCCAGCGCGCGAGAGCCTGCGCCCGGCCAGCGCACCAGACGAAGTCGGCCAGCCGGAGCCAGGCACGGGCAACGGGCCGGGCAGGGGGACGGTGAACCGCAGTCGCGTCATCAGGCCGGCCACGTACCTGCCCTTCCCCGACCCCGGCTCAGACCAGCACGCCCCTGGCCAGCACGCCCACGGCCGGCACGCCCACGGCCAGCAAGTCGCCGGTGAGCCCGCCAGCGGCCAGAACTCAGCCGACCAGACGGCGGCCGACCACGCCCAGCCAGGCCAGCACCAGCCAGGCGGTCCGTGGACAGGGTCAGGCCGGCCGGGCGCAGGCCCCGGCGAACTCCCGCCCAGCTGGAAACTCCAGCCGCGCAGCGGATCCGGCCTGGAATATCCGGCTGGAGACGACGAGCTCAGCGGACTGGTCCGGCCGGAGCTCAGTTACCTGGATTATTACGATCAGGAAGCCGACGATGGTTACGTCCCGCCACATATTCCGCCGCTGCCGAAGCTGGACCCCGTCGCCCGGGGCGCCTGGACGGCGCTCTTCGGCGGGCCCGGTTATCTGTTCATCGCCACGACGCTCGGCTGGCAGGTTCCCGGCTGGGCCGAGCTGACGGCCATCGTCGCGTTCGTGACCGGGTTCGTGGTGCTCGTCTCGCGGCTCGGTGACGGCCCGTCCCGGCGCGACGGCCCGGACCAGGGCGCCGTCGTCTGAGCCGCGCTGCCGGACCGGGCTACCTAAGCCGAGCTGCCGGACCGGGCTAACGGTGCCTGGCCAGGTCAGCCGCCCCGATCAGCCCGGCTTCCGGCCCGAGCTCGGCCAGCACGACGGCGGCGTGCGGCCGGTACTGACGGCCGGTCAGACCGCTGGAGAACGCTGCCCTCGTCTGGGCGAGCAGCAGGTCGCCGGCTTCTGACACGCCGCCGCCGAGCACGAAGCAGCCGGGATCCAGGATCGCGGCCAGATCGGCCAGTCCCTCCCCTAGCCAGCGGCCGACGGTGTCGAAGCAGCGCAGCGCAGCGGCATCACCCTCCCGCGCGGCCGTCGTGACCTCGGGGCCGGTGATGCCCTCGGGCGTGCCGCCGCCCAGCTGCAGCAGCCGGACCGCGGCTCCGGGCGAGCGCCGGGCGAACTCGCGGGCCTCGGCGACCAGGGCGCTGCCGCTCGCATACTGTTCCCAGCAGCCGCGGTTGCCGCAGCCGCACAACCTGCCGTCCGGGACAACCCGGTAATGGCCGGGCTCGCCCGCCATCCCCCACCGGCCGCGGTAGAGCTCGCCGTTCAGCACCAGCCCGCCGCCGATCCCGGTGCCGATAGTGATCATGACGACGTCCTCGTGCCCGCGCCCGGCACCGAGCCTGGTTTCTGCCCACGCCGCCGCGTTCGCGTCGTTCTCGACGAAGACGGGGCGGCCGGTGCGGTCCTCGACTTGCCGCGCGACCGGCTCATTGCGCCAGGCAAGATTGGGGGCGAACAAGACCGACGACCGACTCTCCTCCACGAACCCGGCCGCGCCGATCCCTACTGCCTCCACCTCGTACCTGGACAGCAGTTCCTTGACCGCGTCGCTGATCACCTCGATGGTCCCTGAGGCGTTCGCGGCCGGGGTCGGCCGCTTGACCATCTCGATGATGCTGCCCTTCTCATCGACCACGCCGGCTGCGATCTTGGTGCCGCCGACGTCAACCCCGATGGCCAGGCTCATCCTCAGGCTCTTTCGCGCGGATCGCCGCC
>JADGPC010000153.1 GCA_017882645.1 Streptosporangiales bacterium
GATCATCGCCGATCGCCAGCAGGATCTCGCGCACGGCCCGCTCGATGCGGGCGAGGTCAACTGGCCCGCTCACCGGAGTAGCAAGGCTCAGTGCGAGGGGCCGCGGTCGTCAGGCTCGTGACCACCGTTGCCGAACGGCCCCGGCATCTGGTCGATGCCGAAAGGATCGTTCATCGGCCCGGGCATCGCTCCGGAGTAGCCGCCCTTGGCCAGGTTGGGCGCCTGGCCGTTACCGCCGAGCGGCAGTTCCTTGCCGTCGCTGGCAGCGGTCAGGGCGAGTTCCTTCGGCGTCAGGACCGGCGGCCGGTCGGACGGCATCCGCTTGCCGTAGCCGGTGTAGGAGCCGCGAGTCGGCCGATTCGACACGGGCGCGAAGATCTCGAGCACCTGGTTCCTGGACAGCGTCTCGTGCTCCATCAGCTGCAGCACCAGGTTGTCGAGCACGTCCCGGTACTGGACCAGGACTTCCCACGCCTCGTCGTGCGCCGACTCGATGAGTCGCCGCACCTCGTCATCGATTGCCGAGGCGATCTCTTCCGAGTAGTCACGCGAATGCGACATCTCGCGGCCGAGGAACGGCTCGGAGTCGCCGGTGCCGAACTTGCGGGCACCGAGCCGCTCGCTCATGCCGTACTCGGTGACCATGCCGCGGGCGATCTGCGACGCCTTCTCGATGTCGTTGGCCGCGCCCGTCGTCGGCTCGTGGAAGACCAGCTCTTCCGCGGTCCGCCCGCCGAGCAGCATCGCCAGCTGATCCATCATCTCGGCCCGGCTGACCAGGAACTTGTCCTCTGACGGCGCGGAGGCGGTATAGCCGAGCGCGCGGCCGCGCGGGATGATCGTGATCTTGTGGACCGGGTCGGCATTCGGCATCGCGTGCCCGACGAGGGCGTGGCCGCCCTCGTGGTAGGCGATGATCTTCCGCTCCTTCTCCGACAGCAGGACGCTCTTGCGCTTGGGCCCTGCGGTGACCCGGTCGATCGCCTCCTCAAGGGAGTACATCGTGATCTGGGTCTGGTTGGCGCGCGCGGTCAGGAGCGCGCCTTCGTTGATCACGTTCGCGAGGTCGGCGCCCGTGAAGCCGGGCGTCCGGCGGGCGATCATGTCGAGTTCCACGTCTGGCGCGAACGGCTTGCCGCGAGCGTGCACCCGCAGGATGCCCTTGCGGCCCGCCAGGTCAGGCTGGGCGACGACGATCTGGCGGTCGAACCGGCCCGGGCGCAGCAGCGCGGGGTCCAGGATGTCAGGCCGGTTGGTGGCGGCGATCACGATCACGCCGCCCTTGGTGTCGAAGCCGTCCAGCTCGACCAGCAGCTGGTTCAGCGTCTGCTCGCGCTCGTCATGCCCGCCGCCGAATCCGGCGCCGCGATGACGGCCCACGGCGTCGATCTCGTCCACGAACACGATGGCCGGCGCGTTCGCCTTGGCCTGCTCGAAGAGGTCGCGCACCCGGGAGGCGCCGACGCCGACGAACATCTCGACGAAGTCCGAGCCCGAGATGGAGTAGAACGGCACGCCCGCCTCGCCCGCGACGGCGCGGGCGAGCAGCGTCTTGCCGGTTCCCGGCGGCCCGTAGAGCAGGACGCCCTTGGGGATCTTCGCCCCGATGGCCTGGAACTTGGCCGGCGTCTGGAGGAACTCCTTGATCTCCTCAAGCTCCTCGATCGCCTCGTCCGCGCCTGCCACGTCGGCGAACGTCGTCTTCGGGGTGTCCTTGGTGATGAGCTTCGCCTTCGACTTGCCGAAGTTCATGACCCGCGAGCCGCCACCCTGCATCTGGTTCATGAAGACGAAGAAGAGCAGGAAGATGACGATGAACGGCAGCCAGCCGAGCAGCACGTTCAGCAGGGAGTTCCCCTGCGGGTTCTTGACGTCGTACGCGGTGCCATGCTGCTGCAGCAGCCGGGTGATCTGGTTGTCCTGGGTGCCGACCCACGTCGCCTCGAGGTTACGGCCGGCCTTGGTGGTGACCTGGACGACCTGAGTCGGGACGTTCAAGGTCGCCGACTTCACGCTGCCGGAGGGCACCAGGCTCATTACCTGCGAGGTCTGCACCTCGTGGTACTGATTCGAGCCAGTGAACTTGATCACTACGACGAGCAGCACGAAGACGAGCAGGATGACGAGCATCCAGCTGCGGAAGATGCGCTTCAGATCCATCGATTAGCGGCCCAGGCGAGCCGGGCCGGTACCTCCTGCCGAGCCTCGTGTCCCGCCGCCGTCCGGCGGGAGCGCAGTACGTCCAGTACGTCCGAGCATTCCATGCGCGGTATTCCCTCTCTCCCGCGCATGACGCGAGAAAACTGACGGTACACCGCGCCGACTCGCACCGACACGTAGGCGGCACTTCAGGAAGCCGCATGCCCTACGCTCCGCCTCTACCCCATCTCAACGCTATTCAACTTCCGATGTGTTCCCCTCGTCGGCAACCAAACCGTTGTCAGCGTAGGCGTGCGGGGCGAGAGTGCCGATGAACGGGAGATTCCGGTACCGCTCGGCGTAGTCGAGGCCGTACCCGATCACGAACTCGTCGTTGATCTCGAAGCCCGTGTACGCCACGTCGACCGCCATCTTGGCGGCGGCCCGCTTCCGCAGCAGCACGCATACCTGTACCGACGCCGGATCCCGCGACTGCAGGTTGTGTACCAGGTAAGACAGGGTGAGCCCGGAGTCGACGATGTCCTCGACGACCAGCACGTGCCTGCCGCTGATGTCGGCATCCAGGTCCTTGAGAATCCGCACCACGCCCGATGAGGTGGTTCCCGAGCCATATGACGAGATCGCCATCCAGTCCATGCTGACCGGAAGGTGCATCGCGCGGGCCAGGTCGGCCATCACCATGACCGCTCCCTTGAGCACGCCGACCAGGATGAGTTCGCGGCCGGCGTAATCGGCGTCGATCTGCGCCGCCAGCTCGGTGATCCTGGCCTGCACCTGCTCGGCCGTGATCAGCACCTCAAGCAGGTCTGCACCCATGTCAGTGGCGTCCAAGCCGGTTCTCCATTTCAGTGTTCCCCGGAGCGAGCGTGTCGGCAGGCCGCCACGCTGCCGCTCACGATCGGGTCGTGAAGTGCAGCCTGCCATACCGGCGCTGGCACCGGATTCCGCCCGGCAGGTCCGACCAGCGCTGGCCACGCCAGGATGTCACGAGAGCGTCGAGCTGAGCCACGTGCAACGAGCTGAGCGATCCGGCCGGCGCTCCCGCGGCGATCGCCGCCCGCTTCAGCAACCGCGTCCTGATCGCGGCCGGAAGCGCGGCCAGGGCCGGGACCTCGAGCGTGATGTCCGCTGTCCGGCGCTCGGCTCCCGCACCGGCTGGTGCGTCCCAGCCAGGCATCAGGCGGCCCGCTGCCTCGTCGGTCAGCGCGTCCAGGGCGTCCGCGTCGGCCCGCAGCCGGCCGGCGGTCCTGGCCAGTGCCTCGGTGATGCCCGGGCCGAGCAGTTCCTCCATTATCGGCAGCACCTGCTGCCTGACCCGCGTCCTGGCGTAGGCCGGATCGGAGTTCTGCGGGTCTTCCCACGGCTCGAGGCCAAGGGCCGCGCACGCCGCGCCGGTCTGCCCGCGCCGGAGGCCCAGCAGCGGGCGAAGGTAGCGCCCTGAGGCACCCTGCATCCCGGCCAGCGAGCGGGCGCCTGAGCCGCGGGCCAGCCCGAGCAGGACGGTCTCGGCCTGGTCATCCATCGTGTGACCGAGCATGACCGCCGCCGCCCCGCATTCCACGGCGGCCGCCTCGATCGCCGCGTATCGCGCCTCGCGGGCGGCGGCCTCCGGTCCGGGAAAGGAGCCGGTCTCGCCGCGGGCGGCGACGTGGACCCGCAGGCAGTGGACCGGCTCGAGGCCCAGCCGGCGCAGCGTGACGACGACCCGCTCGGCCTGGTCGGCCGAGCCTGGCTGCAGCCCGTGATCGACGGTGACAGCGCCCGCGCGCAGCCCGAGCCTGGGTGCCTCGAACGCCAGCGCCGCCGACAAGGCCAGCGAGTCCTGCCCGCCCGAGCACGCCGCGAGGACCAGTGCCTGCGGATCGAGGCCGGCCAGGCTGCGCCGCACCCCGAGCCTGGCCGCCGCTACCGCCGGATCGGGGCCCATGGCGGCTTAGCCCGCCTGCTGGCCCGTGCCGTCCAGCCCCGGCCGGTCCGGCCCTGGCCGGTCCGCCAGCCCGAACCTGTCGGCGCCGGGTCCGGCCACTCGCTCCAGCCACAGCTTCGGGCTGGTGAACTCGTTCTTGGTCGGGAGCGTCTCCGGCGAGGTCCACACCCGGTTGAACGTCTCCATCCCAGCCTCAGCCACGACCGCGTGCACGAACGCCGCGCCCTGCTGGTACTGCCGCATCTTCAGGTCGATGCCGAGGATGCGGCGGATGGCCTGCTCGACCCGGTTTCCTGAGGTCCGGCGGGCATTGAACTTGGCTCTGATCTGCTCGACCGAGGGAACTACCGCGGGGCCGACGGCGTCCATCACGTAGTCGCCGTGGCCTTCCACGAGGGTCATCACGGCGGTCAGCCGGCCGAGGATCTCGCGCTGACGCTGACTCTGCATCGCCTCGATCAGGCTCCCGCCGTCGCTGCCGCGCACCGCTCCGGTGACCGCGTCCGCAGCCGCCCTGAGCCGGTTCAGTATCGACGCCGGATCCAGATCCGAGGCCAGCAGGAAGTCAGTCATCTGCCGCTGCACGTACGGGCGCAGCCACGGCACCGAGGTGAACTGGGTGCGGTGCGTCTCCTCGTGCAGGCAGACCCAGCGCCGGAAGTCAGCCGGGTCGACGCCTAGTTCGCGCTCGACCATCACGATGTTCGGGGCGACCAGCGTCAGTCGTCCCGGCGGCGCATCCTGCGCCGGAACGTCGGGGTCGGGCGGCAGGAACAGCTCGTACTGGCCAAGCACCCGGCTGGCCAGGTAGGCCAGGATCAGGCCGGCCTGCATCCCGGTGACGCGGGACCCGACGGCGGTCAGCACGGAGCCGGCCGCGGGCGCGGCGCCGATGTCCTGCATGTGCTCGACGAGCGGGTCAAGCACGACCTCGAAACCGGTGATGTTGGCCTTGATCCAGCCGGGCCGGTCAACGACCGCGACCTTTCCGCCGTCATCGTCACCCGGCAGGCCGGTCACCTCGCGCACTGGCTCGGCGACGGCCGCGGCCTGCTCGCGAAGGTCGGCCACGACCTGCCTAGCCTCGGCCAGGCTAACCTGCGGACCTGGCCGGACCCACCTGGCGGCGGTCGAGGCGGCTACGTTCCAGTCGATCATCTGGGAGCTGCTCACCCCTCCACCGTACGTGGCCGGGCGGCGCTTTGGTCAGCCGCAGCCGCAACCGGCCAGGGCAGTTGCCAGCTGAGCGAGCGCCATCTCGGGCTGCGTCCCCAGCTTCTGCGGGATGTCATTGCCCATGAACGCGAACCCGAGCAGCTGGCCGCCGGCGGTATAAGCGACTCCCGCCATCGTCGCCACATGGGTCAGGTTGCCGGTCTTGGCCCGCACCGTGCCGAGCGCGGTCCGGCCGAACGGCCCGAAGAAGCTGCCAGGGCCCAGGGTCCCCGAGAAGCCGGCCACCGGCAGCCCGGTGATCACCGGCCGCAGGCTGCCCGGCCCGGTCCTGGCCGCCAGCCCGACCAGCCTGACCAGCGCCTGAGGTGTGATTCGGTCCAGCGGCGACAGCCCGCTGCCGTCGTACAGGTGCAGGCCGGACACCCTGAGCCTGGCGTCCACCGCCATCACGGCCGCGGCCGCGCCGGAGAACGTGCCGGGGCGGCCCGTCGCGACGGCCACCTGCCTGGCCAGGGTCTCGGCAATGACGTTGTTGCTCTCGGACAGCATCTGCTGCACGATCGCGGCCAGCGACGGCGAGTGGACCGCGGCGAGGACCGCCCCGTTACCCGATGCGGTCCTGGCCCGGGCGGCGGACGGCCTGCCGTGGATGGTGATCCCGTCCTTGCGCAGGAAGCCAGCGAAGGCGCGCGCCGCATCCAGGCTCGGCGTCAGTGACCTGGGCCGGTAGTTCGCCGGATCGTCGGAGTCATCGGGCGTGCCCCGCGCGGTCAGCCGGCCCTGGTCGACCTCCAGTCCGGTGATCGGCGTGACGTTGCCGCTCGAGATGTAGTTGCCCGGCGCGCCGACCGGCTTCCAGCCGGGAGCTACCTCAGGGCCGCTGAACCGCGAGGCATCGTAGCTCAGCCGGACCGAGCTGATCCCCTTGGCCCGCAGCCCCCTCGCGGTCGCGGCGGCCAGCGAGCTCAGCGTGGCCGGCTGCGGGTAGTCGGCGGCCGGGTACCGGCCGGCCGCCAGAGTCGGATCGCCGCCGCCGACCAGGACGATGCTCGTGACCCCGCTGGCCGGCCGGCCAGCCGGCCCGACCGTCCTGACCAGGGTGGCGAACCTCGCGTCCGGGCCGAGCGCGGCGAGCGCGGCGACCGCCGTGGCGAGCTTGGTCGACGAGGCCGGGGCGAAGCCGGTGGCCGGGTTGAGCGCGTACAGCACCTGGCCGGTCGACAGATTGGTGACCAGTGCGCCGACCTGGGAGCCGAGATCGCCCGAGTGCATCAGACCGTCCAGGCTGGCCGAGACGCCGGCCGCCGTGGCCACAGCGCCCTGGCCGCTCGCCGTCGAGCCGGTCACGCCGCGCAGCGCTGCCCCCGGCCCGGCGAGACCGCCCGCACGGACCTGCGGCATCTCGAACAGCGCGAGCCTAGGCGGCAGCAGCCGGGCGATCGCAGCCCCGGCCCCGATCGTGAACAAGCAGAGCAGCGCCAGCGTCAGCACCATCATCCGC
>JADGPC010000154.1 GCA_017882645.1 Streptosporangiales bacterium
AGATCATCCTTGGCCTGATCACGATCGGCAGCCTGAAGAGCATCATCCGGTCGCGGTACCCCAATTATTCCGCGAGCCAGATTCATGCCGCGCAGATTGCCGGGGTAGTCGGCATCGTGGTCGTCGGAGCGATCGCGATCGGCCTGTGGCTGTGGATGGCCTGGGCCAACGGCAGGGGCAGGAGCTGGGCCCGGATCGTCGCGTCGGTGCTGTTCGGGCTCAACACCATCAGCCTGCTGTCCCAGATCGCCCGCCCGCACGCGGCCATCGTCCTGGTGTTCGAGATCCTGGTCTGGCTGGCGGGCCTGGGCGCCATCTTCTTCCTGTGGCAGCGGGAGTCGTCAGCGTATTTCCAGGCCCGCTCGGGCCGGCCCAGTTAGCCGGGAAGGCTCAGGCATCCCGGCGCACGAGCAGGAAGGCCGCTCCGCCGAGCAGCACCGCCGTCCACAGGCAGAACACCCCGAAACCCTGCCACGGCGACAGCAGCTGGCTCGCGGACCGGTGCGCCTCGTAGGCCAGCGAGCCGGCCTGCTCCGGCAGGTAGGCGTTGATGTGGTGGCCCAGATTGCCGGGCAGGAAGCTGGTCAGGATCGGCACGACCAGCACCACGCCGATGACCGCGGCGATGGCCCCGGCGGTGTGCCGGATCAGGCCGCCGATTCCCAGCGCGAACAGTCCGAGCACGGTGAGGTACAGGCCCGCGCCGACGACGGCCCTGCTGACGCCAGGTTCACCGAGCGACACCGCGACCTTGCTGTGCAGCAGCGCCGTGCCGACGAAGAACGATCCGAACGCGACCGCCTCGGCCAGGACGATCAGCATGGCGGCGAAGACGGTGATCTTGGCCGCGAGCATGGGCAGCCGCCGGGGCACGGCCAGCAGCGATGCCCTGATCACCCCGGTCGAGTACTCCGTGGTGATCAGCAGCACGCCGAGCACGCAGATGGTGAGCTGGCCGATGCCCAGGCCGGCCCCGAGGATGAAGCCCACCGGATCCTCGATGATCTGCACGTGCCCGTTGCCTGAACCTGGCCGGTTCCAGCTCCCGACGATCAGCGCCGTCAGGCCGGCCGTCAGCCCGACGGTCAGCACGACGAACAGGATCAGCGTCCAGACCGTCGAGCGCACCGAGCGGATCTTGGTCCACTCGGCCAGCAGCAGGCCGCCGAACCGTGCCCGGCGCCTGGCTGGCGCAGCAGATGCCCCGCCCAGCTGAGCTGGCGGCGATGCTGTCGTCATCAGGCACTCCGATTCTCGGCGCGGACCGCATCCGGGTTGTGCAGGCCGTCGCCGGCCGGGCTGCCGCCCGCGCTGCGGACGCCGAACTCCAGGCTGCCCGCGGTGAGCTCCATGAACGCCTCCTCGAGCGAGGCGAGCTGCGGGGTGAGCTCATGCAGCACGACGGAGGAGGCGGCGGCCAGCTCGCCGATCCTGGCCGACTCCATTCCGGTGACCGTCAGGAGGTCGGCGCTGTCCGCCGATACGGGCTCACCCGGGCCTTGCGCGCTGCCCGCGGTCACCTGCCCGCCGTCGGCCGAGATGAGCTCGGCGAGCCGGGCCGCGTCCGGAGTGCGCACCCGGACCGACTTCTCGGTGCCGCGCCCGATCACGTCGGCCGTGCTGGCGGCGGCGATCAGCCTGCCCCGGCCGATCACGATGAGGTGATCGGCGGTGACGGCCATCTCGTTCATGAGGTGGCTGGACACCAGGATCGTCCGGCCCTGCCCGGCCAGGTGCTTCATCAGGTTCCTGATCCACAGCACGCCCTCGGGGTCGAGCCCGTTGACCGGCTCGTCCAGCAGGAGCACCCGAGGGTCGCCAAGCAGCGCCGCGGCGATGCCCAGTCGCTGGCTCATCCCGAGCGAGAACCCTCCCGCCCGCTTCGCCGCGACGTCCGTCAGCCCGACCAGGTCGAGCAGCTCGTCCACCCGACGGGCCGGCAGGCCCTGGGTCTGGGCCAGGAAGAGCAGATGATTGCGCGCGCTCCGGCCGGTATGGACGGACTTGGCCTCCAGGAGGGCTCCGACGGTCCGCAGCGGATCAGCCAGGTCACGGTAGAACCGGCCGTCAATGGTCGCCGTTCCGCTCTGCGGCCGGTCCAGGCCCAGGATGAGCCGCATGGTCGTCGACTTCCCGGCTCCGTTAGGCCCGAGGAACCCGGTCACCCGGCCCGGCTCGACACTGAACGTCAGGTCATCCACGGCGAGCTTGCTGCCGAAGCGCTTGGTCAGGCCACGTACCTCGATCAAATGCCGCCTCCTGGTCGCATAGCTCCCGTCCTGGATCCGTTGCTGCCCGTCCAACTCTAGTCAGCCGGACCGCCAGCGGGCGTAAGGCTTTATCGCCCGGCCAGGAAGATGAGCTCACGAACTCGCTAGGCGGGCATCAGCCGGGCCCGGCGCCTGAGCTCCCCCCACAGGTCGCCGACCTGACGGTCAAGCTCGGCCAGCGAGGAGGAGTTGTCGACCACCATATCGGCGATGGCCAGCCGCTGGTCCCTGGTCACCTGAGCGGCCATCCTGGCCTCGGCCTGCTCCTGGCTCATCTGCCGGTGCCGGATCAGCCGCTCAAGCTGAGCATGTTCCGGGGCGTCCACGACCACGACTAGGTCGTAGCCGGACGCGAGCTGGTTCTCGGCGAGGAGCGGGACGTCGTGCACGACGATCGCGTCCGCGCCCGCATCCCTCTCGAGCTCGGTCATCCGCCGCCCGACCAGCGGGTGGATGATCTCGTTCAGCCGTCCCAGCCGGACCGGATCGGCGAACACGATCTCGCCGAGACGATCCCGGTCCAGGTTGCCATCGGGCCGGAGCACGCCAGCACCGAACTCGGCGACCACGGCCGTCAGCCCGCTGGTCCCCGGCTCCACAACCTGCCTGGCGATGGCGTCCGCGTCGATCAGTACGGCGCCCTGCGCGGCCAGGCGGCGTGAGACCTCGCTCTTGCCCGCGCCGATCCCTCCGGTTAGCCCTATGCGCAGCACACAATTCTCCCAAGCGGAGTCGACGCGTCCATGCCGCAGACGTACACGTTGCTCACGTCAGGCCCGCGATCGCGCGTCTCGGGCCATCGGCGGCAAGCCGGTGTTGCACATGCCAGCCTGCGGCATGGACGGCTCGGCGGAGCGCCCTAGTTCCGGCCGCCGGAGA
Source organism: Streptosporangiales bacterium (assembly GCA_017882645.1). GTDB lineage: Bacteria > Actinomycetota > Actinomycetes > Streptosporangiales > Streptosporangiaceae > Chersky-822. The sequence goes on from JADGPC010000154.1 coordinate 3,150, forward strand.
GCTTCTCCCGCAGCGCCGCGAGCGCCTCGTCCGAGGCCAGCGTGCCGCCTGAGCTCTCGGACTCAGACGATCCCGAGGTGTGCGACGCGCCGCCCGCGGCGTCCTCGCTCTCCTCGCCCTCGGCCTTGCTGCGGGCCTCGGCGACCTGGCGCTGGTGCGCCTCGAAACGCGCCCGGGCTTCGGCGTACTGCCGTTCCCATTCCTCGCGCTGAGCGTCGAAGCCCTCGAGCCACTCGCCGGACTCCGGATCGAATCCATCTGGGTAGACGTAGTTGCCCTGCTCGTCGTAAGTGGCCGGCATGCCGTACAGCGTCGGGTCGAAGTCCTCGCCGCTGATCTCGCCGACGGCGCCCTCGTTGGCCTGCTTGAGCGACAGGCTGATCCGGCGGCGGTCGAGGTCGATGTCGATGATCTTCACGAAGATCTCGTCGCCGACCTGGACGACCTGCTCGGGAATCTCGACGTGGCGGTCGGCCAGCTCGGAGATGTGCACCAGGCCCTCGATGCCCTCCTCGACCCGGACGAACGCGCCGAACGGCACCAGCTTGGTGACGCGGCCAGGGACGACCTGGCCGATCTGGTGCATCCTGGCGAACTGCTGCCACGGGTCTTCCTGCGTCGACTTGAGCGACAGCGAGACCCGCTCCCGGTCCATGTCGACGTCGAGCACCTCGACGGTGACATCCTGGCCGACCTCGACGACCTCGCCTGGGTGGTCGATGTGCTTCCAGGACAGCTCGGAGACGTGCACCAGGCCGTCGACGCCGCCGAGGTCGACGAATGCGCCGAAGTTCACGATCGAGCTGACGACGCCCTTGCGGATCTGGCCCTTCTGCAGGGTGTTGAGGAAGTTCTGGCGGACCTCGGACTGCGTCTGCTCCAGCCACGCCCGGCGGGACAGGACCACGTTGTTGCGGTTCTTGTCCAGCTCGATGATCTTGGCCTCGATCTCCTTGCCGACATACGGCTGGAGGTCACGGACCCGGCGCATCTCGACGAGGGACGCGGGCAGGAATCCGCGCAGGCCGATGTCCAGGATCAGGCCGCCCTTGACGACCTCGATCACGGTCCCGGTGACAACGCCGTCCTCGTCCTTGATCTTCTCGATCGTCCCCCAGGCCCGCTCGTACTGCGCGCGCTTCTTGGACAGGATCAGCCGGCCCTCTTTGTCCTCCTTCTGGAGAACCAGGGCCTCGATGTGGTCGCCGGTCTTGACGACGTCGTTGGGATCGACATCGTGCTTGATCGACAGCTCACGGGACGGGATGACGCCCTCGGTCTTGTAGCCGATGTCGAGCAGGACCTCGTCCCGGTCGACCTTGACGACGGTCCCGTCGACAATGTCGCCGTCGTTGAAGTACTTGATGGTCTCGTCGATCGCGGCGAGGAAGGCCTCCTCCGAACCGATGTCGTTAACGGCTACCTGAGGAGTGGAGGTGGCCTGCGTGCTGCTCGTCGTCATGTGTAAGTAGGCTCCGGATACGGACAGGGTTTGGTTTTGGACGCGATGCGGCGACTTACCGACATACTGGCTGGAGTGCCTGGTCAGGACACTGGCCCGGCCTAAGACTGCCCTTGGGCTGCCTGAGCATGGCGGACTGCAAGAGATCACAACGCATCGATCAGCATATGAGAGCGTGGGCAGCGGGTCAATTGCAGGTACCCGCGGCGCGGCCTTGGCCCGGGTCAAGACCGGCCGTCCCTGACCCCGCTACCGCGGTCAATGCGCCGCATCAGCCCAGCTCCGGCCGGTACCCATCGACACTTCAAGCGGCACGGTCATCGTGAACGCGCCGCACATGGCCGACCTGACCAGCGCGGTCAGCTGGCCGAGTTCGCCGGGCGCCACCTCGAACAGCAGCTCGTCGTGGACCTGGAGCAGCATCCGGGATCGCAGCCCGCTGCGGCGGATGTCCTCGTCGACCCGCAGCATGGCCACCTTGATGATGTCGGCGGCCGAGCCCTGGATCGGCGCGTTCAGGGCCATCCGCTCCGCCATCTCGCGGCGCTGCCGGTTGTCGGAGGTCAGGTCGGGCAGGTAGCGGCGGCGGCCGAGAATCGTCTCGGTGTACCCGTCCTGGCGCGCCTGGGCTACGACCGCCCTGAGGTAGTCACGCACCCCGCCGAACACGGAGAAGTACTCGTCCATGTACCCGCGGGCTTCCTCAGCCGGGACCCGCAGCTGCTGGGACAGCCCGTAGACCGACAGGCCGTAGGCGAGGCCGTAGTTCATCGCCTTGATCTTGGCCCGCAGCTCGCCGGTCACCTCGTCGGCCGGCACGCTGAACACGCGGGAGGCCGTCGCCGCGTGGAAGTCATGCCCCGATCCGAACGCGGCGGACAGCGCTTCGTCAGCTGACAGGTGGGCCATGATCCGCAGCTCGATCTGACTGTAGTCGGCGGTCAGCAGGCACTCATAGCCAGGCCCGACGACGAACCCGCGCCTGATCCGCCGGCCCTCCTCGGTCCTGATCGGGATGTTCTGCAGGTTCGGGTCGGTCGATGACAGCCGGCCGGTCGCGGCGATCATCTGGTTGTAGGTGGTGTGGATCCGCCCGTCGTGGCCCGCCATCGGGATCAGCGAGTCGACGATGCTCTTCAGCCTGGCCACGTCCCGGTGCCGGAGCAGGTGCTCGAGCACGGGATGCTCGGTCTGCGCGAGCAGGCCGGTCAGGGCCTCGGAATCGGTTGTGTAACCGGTCTTGATCCGCTTGGTCTTGGGCAGCTTCAGCTCGGTGAACAGCACCTCCTGCAGCTGCTTGGGCGAGCCGAGGTTGAACTCGTGCCCGGTCGCCGCGAACGCGCCTTGCTCGGCGGCCTTGACCTCGCCGCCCAGGGTCGCGGACATCTCGGCGAAATGCTCGACATCGGCCGCGATTCCGGCGCGCTCCATTTCGGCCAGAACGCTCACCAGCGGAAGCTCGACCTCGGCGAGCAGCTTGGTCGCGCCCCGCCTGGCCAGGTCGACGTCGAGGGCGTCGGCGAGCTCGGCAGTGGCCAGCGCGCGCTGGGCGAGCGCCTCCGCAGCCTCCATCTCGCCCGCCATGTCCAGCGTCAGCTGCCCAGAGGCCGCCGCGTCGCCGCGCAGCTCGCGCCTGGTGTAGCGCAGCGCCAGGTCGGCCAGGTCGAAGGAGCGCTGGCCCGGCAGGGCCAGATAGGCGGCGAGCGCCGTGTCGCTGGTCAGGCCGCGCAGCCGCAGGCCGCGGGCGGCCAGCGCGTGCATCGGCCCCTTGGCGTCATGCAGTGCCTTGGGCGCGGACTCGTCGGCCAGCCAGCCGGCCAGGGCCTGCTCGTCTGCTGGCGTGAGCGCGACGGGATCGATGAACGCGGCCGGGCTGGCCACGGGATCGGTGCCGTCAGCCGCGTCGTCACCGCCCGCCGCCCTGGCCAGCGCCAGGCCGTCGACGTCGCCGGTACCCCTGCCCCACGTGCCGCTGACCGCCAGTCCGATCCGTCCTGTCCTGGCCTGGCCGGCGAGCCACTGGCTCACCTGGCCAGGACCGAGCTTGCTGAGGACGACGTCGAAGCCGGCCTCGGCGCTGGCCGGTGCCGCGACGGTGAGCTGCCCGGTGATCCCGTTCGGCAGCGTCGCGTACAGGCGGTCGCGCAGCACCCGGAACTGGAGCGTGTCGAAGAGCTGGTGGATCTGGTCCCGGTCCCACGGCACGGGCGCCATGTCGGCGGGCCCGGCCTCCAGGTGAACGTTCCTGGTCAGTTCCGTGAGCTGGCGGTTGCGCAGCACGCTGCCCAGGTGCTCCCGCAGGCTGTCGCCCGCCCGGCCCTTGACCTCGTCGACCTTGTCGACGAGGGCGTCGAGCGAGCCGAACTCGGCGATCCACTTCGACGCCGTCTTCTCGCCCACGCCAGGGATGCCTGGCAGGTTGTCGCTCGGATCACCGCGCAGCGCGGCGAAGTCGGGGTACTGCGCCGGGGACAGTCCGTACTTCTCGGTCACTGCGGCCGGGGTAAACCGGGTCATGTCGCTGATGCCGCGCCTGGTCATCAGGACGGTGATGTCGTCGCTGACGAGCTGGAGCGCGTCCCGGTCACCGGTGACGATCAGCACCTTCATGCCGCTGGCCGCGGCCTGCGTCGCCAGTGTGGCGATGAGGTCGTCGGCCTCGTACCCCGCCAGCGACAGCCGCGGGATGCCGAGGGCGTCGAGCACCTCGAAGATCAGGCTCAGCTGGCCCTTGAAGTCGGCGGGAGTCTCCTTGCGGTTCGCCTTGTACTCGACGTACTGCTCGTGCCTGAAGGTCGGCTCGCTCCGGTCGAACGCGACGGCAATGTGCGTCGGCTGCTCGTCTCGCAGCACGTTGATCAGCATCGCCGTGAACCCGTAGACGGCGTTCGTCGGCTGCCCCGTCGTGGTCGAGAAATTCTCGGCCGGCAGCGCGAAGAAGGCACGGTAGGCGAGCGAGTGCCCGTCGAGCAGGAGCAGGAGGTCGCGCCGGGCCTGGTCGTCGGCCGGAGGGGCCGGGTTCATGGCAGCCACCCCGTAATCCTAGGCTGCGACATGCGCTGGGCAGGCGTCTGCGGCGAACTCGGAGGTGGCGGCGGAGATGGCGGATGAGGCATTCGGAGACCTGAGCATGCTGAACGAGGGCTACCCGGAGACGCTCGCGCACCGGATGGGCATCAAGATCACCGAGGCGTCGGCTCAGCGCGTCGTCGGGACCATGCCGGTCGAGGGCAACACCCAGCCGTACGGACTGCTGCACGGCGGCGCGTCGTGCGTGCTCGCCGAGACGCTCGGATCGACCGGCGCTGCGCTGCACGCGGGCCGGGACAGGTTCACCGTGGGCATCGAGATCAATGCCACTCATCACCGGGCCGCCGCCGCGGGCCAGGTTACCGGCATGGCAACGCAGGCGCACGCGGGCCGGACACTGGCGACCTACGACATCGTGATCACCGACGACCAAGGCCGCCGCGTCTGCACCGCCAGGCTCAGCTGCCTGTTGCGCGACGCGGTGCCCGGTGGCGGCACCACCGCCTCCTGATCCGTCCGCCTGGCAGCCGGCAGAAGGCGCTGACCAGGCACATCGCTCAGGTCAGGCATGGCCGGCCGCATCCGGCGCTGTTTCTCCGAACGGATGTTCTGCCCATACCGGCCGGGTAATGGCAGTGTCTGCGCACGACCTGGCGACGCTCGATACGGTGTTCCCCGGAGCTTGGTGATGCCGAGTAGAGAACGTGCCGGCCCGGGGAAGGCCGACACGGCACCAAAGGGTCTGCGGGCTCCGCACCGCCGCTGCGCGCGAGCAGCAGGCGGCAGCAAGCGAGCGGGCGCCGGGTCAACGGGGGGAAAGTGACCTGGCCCCGCTCGCTTGCGTAAGACCATCCGGCGACGGGCCTGGCTGTAAGTTGCGCGTCGCGTGCCGCCGCATTCCCGGCCCGTAACGGCCACGGCCAGCGCAGGACGGGCTAAGCCTGAGCCGCGCCGCCGGCGTCGCCCTCGCTGGCCTGGGCTGGGCTGGCCTGGGCTGGGCTGGCCTGGGCTGGGCTGGGCTGGGCCGGCGATGGCTGGCTGTCGAGGATCTCCTGGGCCAGCGCCCGCATCGTCATCCGCCGGTCCATCGACGTCTTCTGAATCCAGCGGAACGCCTCGGGCTCGCTCATCCCCCTGGTCGACTGCAGGACGCCCTTGGCCCGGTCGAGCAGCTTGCGCATGGCGAGCCGCTCGCGCAGGTCCCCGATCTCCGCCTGCAGCGCGGTGACCTCAGCGAACCGGCTGACGGCGATCTCGATTGCCGGGATCAGCTCGGCCCTGGTGAACGGCTTCACCAGGTAGGCCATCGCGCCGGCGCTGCTCGCGCGCTGCACCAGGTCACGCTGGGAGAAAGCGGTCAGGATGACCACCGGCGCCAGCCGCCGGGCCGTGATCTGCTCGGCGGCCGAAATCCCGTCAAGTACCGGCATCTTGACGTCCATGATGACAAGGTCGGGCTTCAGGTCCGCGGCCAGCCGGACGGCCGTATCGCCGTCGGAGGCTTCGCCGACCACGACATAGGCGTCCTGGCCTGGTTCCTCAAGCATTTCCTTGAGGTCCAGCCGGATCAGTGCCTCGTCCTCGGCGATCACTACGCGGTATGCAGACTGGCTCACCCACTGAAGCCTATCCACAGCCGCTACATTGAGTGCAGGCACGGCAGGACCCTCGATGCCGCGTGTTGCCCCGGTAGACCAACGGCAGAGTCAATGGCCTCAAAATCCATCAAGTGTGGGTTCGAATCCCACCCGGGGCACGAACCGGCCGCTTCGGCCCTAGCCGGGCGGCGCGGCCTGGCGGCCGTCGCCGGCGTCAACGGCCGAGCCGCAGCGGGGCCGCCGTCGCCGGGATGGCGACAGGCAGCGTGGTAACGCCGGACAGGTACCGGTCAGCCGCCGCCGCCGCGGACCGGCCCTCGGCGATCGCCCAGACGATCAGGGACTGCCCCCGGCCCATGTCACCGGCTGCAAAGATGCCAGGTACTCCGGTGGCGTAGCCGTCGTCCCGCGGCACGTTCCCGCGCTCGTTCAGGCTGATGCCGAGGCCGGCCAGCAGGCCGCCCTGCTCGGCGCCGGAGAACCCCATGGCCAGCAGGACCAGGTCGCAGGCAAGTTCGCGCTCGGTTCCGTCGCGCACGGTGAACCGCCCGCCAGCCAGGTCGACGTCGGCCAGCCGCAGCGCCCTGACCCGCCCGGCCTCGTCCGCGATGAACTCCTGGGTGGAGACCGCGTAGACCCGCTCGCCGCCCTCCTCGTGCGCGGTGGACACCCGGAAGGTCATCGGATAGGTCGGCCACGGCTGCCCGGCTGGCCGCCGCTCCGGCGGCCTCGGCATGATCTCGAGCTGGGTCACCGACGCGGCGCCCTGCCGATGGGCCGTGCCAAGGCAGTCGGCACCGGTATCGCCGCCGCCGATGATGACCACGTGCCGTCCGCGGGCCGAGATCGGCGACTCGCCGACCTGCCCGCCGCTGGCCAGGGCGGCGGCGACCGCGCGGTTCGCTGGCGGCAGGTACTCCATCGCCTGGTAGATGCCGGCCAGCCCGGCTCCGGGGACCGGCAGCCCGCGCGGTATCCGGGCACCGCAGGCCAGGACGATCGCCTGGTAGTCGCTGCGCAGGGCCGCGGCGCTGAGGTCAGCGCCCGCGTCCACGCCGCACTCGAAGACGGTCCCCTCCTCGCGCAGCTGCGCCAGCCGCCGGTCGAGCCGCCATTTCTCCATCTTGAACTCGGGGATCCCGTACCTGAGCAGGCCGCCAGGCTGGTCATCCCGCTCGTACACGGTCACCG
>JADGPC010000155.1 GCA_017882645.1 Streptosporangiales bacterium
CGACGGGCTGCGGCTGAGCGTGGCCGCCGCGGCCAGGCCGCCAGCGCCGGTGCGGCCGCCCGCCGCGCACGTGCCGCACTACCAGCACGTATTCCTCTTCTACTTCGAGAACCAGGACTTCGGATCGCTGATCGGCGACTCCAGGCGGGCGCCTTACCTGAACCGCCTGCTCCCGTCAGCCAGCCTGCTCGCGAACACCTACGCGGAAGAGCATCCCAGCGACGGCAACTACCTGGCCATGGCCGGCGGCAGCACGTTCGGCGCGCCGCTGACCGATCCGCTCGAGGCGAATCCGCTCTACACCATCCGTGCCCGCAGCATCGCCGACCTGCTCGATGCCGCTCACGAGACCTGGAAGGGCTACCTGCAGAGCGCCAACGGCCCGTGCGACGACACGGTGCACGGCTCGTACTGGAACGACGACCTGCCGCTGCTGTACTTCGCCCGGATCAGGAACCGGCCCGCGTACTGCGCCAGGCACGTCGTGCCGCTCGAGGCGCTGCGGGCGGACCTGAGCACGGCCGCCACGACCCCGCGCTTCGCCTGGATCGGGCCGAACGACTGCTCGGACATGGAAGGCTGCGGCATCCACGCCGGTGACGTCTTCCTGGCCCGCGAGCTCGGCAGCATCCTGCGCTCGCCGGCCTGGCGGACCCAGCGATCCCTCGCGATCATCACGGTCGACGAGGACAACTATGATCATCCGAACCCGCCGCAGCGAGTTGCGACGCTGATGCTGGCCTCATCCGGAGTCAGGCATGGTTACGTCTCGCATGTCAGGTACACCCATTACAGCCTGCTGCGGACAATCGAGGCGGCGCTCGGCCTGCCTTCGCTGACCGGCAACGACCGGTTCGCGCGGCCCGTCAACGACGTGTTCCGCCGCGCCGCGGGCCCGGCCAGGCCGGGCACCGGGGCTACGGCCCGGGTCGCGCGGCCGGTTCCGGCCAGGCGAGTCATCATCAGCCCGGTCGCGGGAAGCGCCGACCGCACCGCCTTCGTGGTCAGCTCGGGGTCAGGCACGGTCACGCCGGTCGACCTGCGAACCCGGCGGTCCGGCCCCGCGATCAGCGTCGGCGCCCACCCGACCGCGATCGTGGCGACGCCGGACGGCCGGACGCTCTACGTCGCCAACAGCGGTGCCGGCACGGTGACGCCGATCGACGCGGCCACCCGGCGGCCGGGCAAGCCGATCAGGGTCGGGGCCAGCCCGCGGGCCATCGCGATCACCCCCGACGGCCGGACGCTGTACGTCGCCAACAGCGACTCAGGGACAGTGACGCCGGTCAGCGCGAAGACCGGCCGGCCCGGGCTGCCGATCGCGGTCGGCCGGTACCCCCGGGCGGTCGTGATCAGCCCGGATGGCAGGACCGCTTACGTGCTGGACTGGGGCAGCGCGCAGGTGACGCCGATCAGCATCAGGAACAACCGGGCTGAGCCGCCGATCACCGTCGGCTCGTACCCGTTCGCGGCGGCCTTCGCCCCGGGCGGCGCGACGATGTACGTCGCCAGCTACGGCTCGGACACCGTCACCCCGATTACCGTCGCCACCGGGCAAGCGGGCCGGCCAGTCCGGGTCGGCGCCGCGCCTGACGCGCTGGCCGTGTCTCCCGACGGCAAGACGGTTTTCGTCGTCAGCGGGGATGCCCAGTCGGTCACGCCGATCAGCTCGGCGACCTGGCACGCGGGCCGGCCGATCCGGGTCGGCTACTCGCCGGCCGGCATCGCGCTGACCCGGTCGGGCTCGACCGCCTACGTCGTGAATACCATCTCGGGGACGGTCACGCCGGTCGCGACGGCAACCGGGCGCACGACCAAGCCCATCTCGGTCGGCCTGTACTCCTATTCGACCGTGATCCGGATCGACCCGGCCGGACCGCTGGCCGTCGTCCTGGGCACCTACTCCGGCCGGGTCTCGCTGATCGACACCCGGACCGGGCACGCCTTCCGGCAGGTGGTCGTGGGAGCCGGGCCGGTCGCGGTCGCGTTCGCCGGCGGCGGCCGGCGAGGCGGCTAGAAGGCGGTCTGCTCCAGCCACCGGTCGAGCAGGGCGGCGTCACCGGACACGCGGGCCGGGCCGCCAGCGGCCGGGATCCGGCGCATCAGGACGAGCAGCACGTCGGCCGCCCGCCCGGCCAGCAGGGCGTCGGCGCTGGCGGTGTCGTCGGCCAGCACCTGCACGCCGTCGGCGACATGCCGGATCAGCCACCGGGAGCGGCCGCCTAGTTCGGGATCGGTCACCTGTACGCGCAGCGCGGCGCCGGCCGGAAGGGCGCTCGCGCGAAGGTCCGGCTGGCCGGCGTGCGGGCCGCTCATCGTGGTGAGCCACTCGTCGATCGCGTCCGCCGCGATCTCGGCGGGAATGCTCACCTCGTCGCCAGCCGCCTGCTGCGCGTCGGCGCAGTGCACGAGCGTCTCGTGAGCCATCCGGCGGGCCCAGAACCCGGCCGGGCGCAGCTGGCCGAACGCCCACACCGGCTGGTCGCCGGCCGCTCGCAGGGCATCGAGCAGTCGGCCAGCGGCCGCGGTCAGCCAGCGCCTTCGCTCCGCCGGCACGTCAGGGAGCTTGCCGTCCGGCACGGACCGGAACTCGACAAATTCGGCCGACCTGGTGGCGACGATCTCGGCGTAGAGAAGTTGTGCGGGCAGCCCAGCCGGCCGGGTCATCCGGCGCGGTCAGCGGCAGCCGCAGGCACCGCCGCAGCAGCCCCCGCCGCCGCCGGCCGGGCCGCCTGAGCCGGTCGCGCCGGGCGCGGAGCCTGCCCGGCCGCCCACCGAGATCGTCGAGAGCAGCCGCACGGTGTCGTCATGCCCCTGCGGGCACGGGCACGGCGCTGAGGACTCGCTCATCGGGCGGGTCCGCTCGAAAGTATCTCCGCAGGCGCGGCAGCGGTACTCATATCGGGGCACGAAGCTGATCCTACGTCAGCCGGGGCTGAGCCGCCCGGTTACGGGCTGCCCGCCCGGGCACGGTCCGGCTGGTCACCGAACCCCTGGCCGGCCGGCACCTTGACCGCGACGGGCGAGCCGGAGCCACTGGCGGCCAGCGCCGGGGACCGCGCCTCGGGAGCGTCGTAGTAGAACTGGCCGCCGCGGAGCAGGGAGACCAGCGCGCCGATCAGCGACATCGCGATGGCCACGCTGAACACGATGACCAGTCCCTGGTGGAACGGACCGGAGATCAGGTGCGGGAAGTACTCCTTGCTGGTCAGCACGGCGGCGTCAGCCCGCGGGATGCGCCTGAGGACGCCGGTCGGCCTGAGCAGGCTGCCGATCGGGTTGTAGCCGAGGAAAGACGCAAAGAGCGTGCTCACCGGGGGCAGGCTCGCGGCGTGCGCGGCGAGCGCCGCCGGAACGCCGTGCGCGCGCAGGCCGGCGCTGAGGGTGCGGGGGAGTGCCGCGGCGAGACCGGCGATCATGAGCGAGAAGAAGATGCCGATCGACAAGGACATGCCGGAGTTCTGGAACGTCGACCGCATGCCGGAGGCAGCGCCCCGGTAGCGGGCCGGGACGCTGCTCATGATGGCCGACGTGTTCGGCGAGGCGAACAGGCCGGAGCCGAGCCCGTTGCACAGGATGATCAGCGCGAACAGCCGGTAGGGGAAGACGACGGGCAGCAGCAGCAGGCCGCCGAACGCGGCGGCTGAGACGACCAGGCCGGCGGTGGCGAACAGCCTCGGGCCGTACCGGTCGGACAGGAAACCCGAGATCGGCCCGGCGATCAGGAAGCCTGCGGTGAGCGGCAGCAGGTACAGGCCCGCCCGCAGCGGTGTCTGGGAGAAGTCGTAGCCGTGCAGCGGCAGCCAGATTCCCTGAAGCCAGATGATCAGCATGAACTGAAGGCCGCCGCGCGCGATCGACCCCAGCAGGCTGGCCAGGTTCCCGGCCGCGAAGGCGCGGATGCGGAACAGGCCGAGCCGGAACATGGGCTCGGCGATCTTCGTCTCGATAAGGCAGAAGATCGCGAGCAGGGTGACGCCGGCCGCGAGGCCGCCGAGCACCCGCGGGCTGGTCCAGCCGGTCGGGTGGCCGCCGTAGGGCTGGATACCGTACGTGATCGAGACGAGCAGCAGGCCGGCTCCCGCGGCGAAGGTGATGTTGCCCCACCAGTCGACCGGTGCCCGCCTGACCGTGGCGATCTCGCGCAGCTTCAGGTAGGACCAGAAGGTGCCGAAGATGCCGATCGGGACGTTCACCCAGAACACCGCGCGCCAGTCCCACGCGGCCAGCACGCCGCCGAGTATCAGGCCGATGAACTGACCGGAGATACCGCAGATCTGGTTGATGCCGAGCGCCATCCCGCGCTGCCTGGCGGGGAAGGCGTCGGTCAGGATGGCGGCGGCGTTGGCCATCAGCATCGCGCCGCCGACTGCCTGCACGAGTCGCCACAAGATCAGCCACAGCGCGCCGGGCGGGCCGGTCAGCGGATCGAGCGAGAGCGCGATCGAGGCCAGCGTGAACACTACGAAACCGAGGTTGTAGATCCTGACCCGGCCGAGCATGTCGCCGAGCCGGCCGAGGGTGACGACCAGGACAGCGGTGACGAGCAGGTAGCCGATGATCATCCACAGCAGGTAGCTGATGTTGGCCGGGTCGGCCGGGTCCAGGTGGATGCCGCGGAAGATGGCGGGCATCGCGATGATCACGATGGACGTGTCGATCGTGGCCATCGTCATGCTGAGCGTGGTGTTGGATAGCGCGACCCATTTGTAGCTGCCGCCGCCCGCGCCCGCGTGGTCTGGCGCGGCATCCGAAGCTGCCGGCTGCGCCGCGGCCGGCCGATCCGTCTCTGCTCCGCTCACAGCCAGAACCTTAGCACGGCTAATGATATAGCGGCTCAGGCAATGCCGGCCGGCAGGGCTGCCGGCCGGGGGGGCTGCCGGCCGGGGGGCTGCCGGCCGGCATTCGGCAGCGCAGACGGCACGCGCGCTGCGCGCGTCGCGCGGACGGCGGTCAGGCGGGGCCGCGCCGGGTGATCGGGAACGTGACCGAGCGCGGCATGTGGCGCGGCGGGTGCTTAGCCGTGTAGATGATGGTCAGGTGCGTAAAGAACCAGTGATGCGCCGACAGGGGCCTTACTCCCCACGCCACGACCAGAACCTTATGCAGCCGGAAATGGCCGCGGACGCACGTCGGGGTACAGGTGTTGATCGCATCGAATCCATGCCCGAAAGCGGCCCGCATTCCCCAGCTCCGCCAATGTATGGCTACCAGTACATTGTTGGCATCGGCACAGGTAAGTACGTACCGGCGCGGCCGCACAGTGTCTCTGCCTGCGCATTTGCGGAGCGCGGTCTGTCGCCAGGCCGGCGCCCGGTGATCCGCGGCAGCCCGGAACTGAGATGCTGCGGCCGGACGGATGACCGACGCCTGAGCCATCGGAATGGCCGTCGCCGATACGGCGCAGGCGGCCCCTGCGATTCCGACTACGGCCCGCGTGAATGTTTTCACAAATCCCCCCCGAGATCAGCGAAATAGCGCTGGGTTTTGGCTCAAGTCGATCACATGAGCTGGCCGAGTTCACGCAGGCGCGCCTGTGCTCAGGTCCGGTGCCCGCCCACCGGGCCGGTGCGCGGGTCAGGATCGATGGCGGCCACGGTCGCGCAGTCGTCGGCGAAAGTGATGTCGGCCGTGACCTTCTGGCCGGCGAGCACGAGCGGCAGCCAGTACCGTGCGTCGTCCCACATGCCGTCCAGCGGCAGTGAGCCGATGCCGAACCAGCGCGGGATCAGCTCATCGGACTCGGCCGCCTGGCCGGCGAATTCGGTGGCCACGAAGACCTCGGCGGTCTGGTTCCAGGACGGGCGCGCGGGAAA
>JADGPC010000156.1 GCA_017882645.1 Streptosporangiales bacterium
CCGAAGCCGACGACCTCGCCGAAGTCCATGACCCTGGTGCCGCCGAGCGGAGCCAGCACGGCGTCGTAGAAGGCGGCGCTGGCGGCCGGGTCCGCGCACTGAACTGAAAGGTGATCGATCACCCGCCCATCCTCGCCGGCCCGCCGCGTGGCCTGACCATCAGCACCGCTGTTCCTCAGCATTAGCACGGCAACCGATCGACTGGTTGACGATACATCGGACACCGAACTATCGTTCACTTCATGATGAGCTTGCCCGAGACGGCAGAACGCGACCTGACGACCCCAAGCGACCCGGCGCAGCGTCCTCGCCGTAGCCGGGCGGCATCCGCGCTGGTGACCGCTGGCCTGCTGATCGTGATCGTCGGCGTGCTGGCCTACCTGATCGTGCTGGCGCAGCCGTTCGCTGACGCATCGGGCGGCTGCGGCGGCGGCTGAGCCGCCCGCCCGGCGCCTCCGGGAAGGAGATAACCGCGACCAGACCGGCTATCCTGAGGTCACCTAACGACCAGGCCGGAGTTTGACCGGCCACGATACGGGCAGCCGGGGACGATGTATATTGCCGTGACCGTCATCGCGGCAATGCTGCTCGGAACAAGCTTCACGCTGCAGCAGCGCGCCGCCGCGAAACTCCCGGCGAGCTACCTCCATTTCCGGCTGATCGCCCAGCTGCTCCGGCAGAGGATCTGGCTACTCGGAATCGTCATCCTCGTGGTCGGCGAGGGGCTTTCGGCCTGGTCGCTGGGTCATCTGAGCCTGACCGTCAGCGAGCCGCTGCTCACCACCAGCCTGATCTTCGCCCTTCTGCTCGCCGCCCCTATTTCCGGGGAGGTACCGCGCAAGGCCGAACTGGTCGGCGCCGTCCTGCTGTGCGCGGGCGTCGCGGCCCTCTCGGCCAGCAGGTCGGTGCGCGCCTTGTCGGAGTCGTTCGGGTCGTTCTCGCACTGGCCGGCCGCAGCGATCATCGCGGCGGTCGCCGCGGTACTCGTCATCGCGGGCCGGAACGGACCGGCGAACCTGCGGGCAACCCTCACCGGCGCCGGCAGCGGGCTGCTGCTGGGCATCGCCGACGCGCTGACCCGCCGCAGCGTCGAGATCATCGACGGCCACGGCATCGGCACGCTGCTGATGACCTGGCCCGGATACGCCGTGATCGGCACGGCCGCCATCGGCCTGTGGCTGATGGAGAGCGCGTTCGCCGCGGGCCCGCTGCATGCCTCGCTGCCCGCGATCACGGGCGCGGAGCCGCTGGCCGGCATGACCCTCGGCGTCCTCGTCTTCGGGGACATCGTGCACATCACGCCCTGGCTGCTCGCGCTTCAGTCGGCCGGCCTGGCCGCGATGGTCACGGGAGTGATCCTGGTCGCCCGGGCACCGGTATTCGGCAAGCTGCGCCTGCAGCAGGCCGCGGCGGCCGTCAGCACGAGCGTTCACAAGGTCAAGGTGCCCGACGCGCCGAGACTGACGGTCCCCGAGATCAAGCTGCCCGAAGTGACCCTGCCAGATATCACGCTGCCCGAGATCCCGATGCCGAAGTCGACGCGCCGCGCGATTCAGAGGCTGGGGCTTCCGCTGCTGCGATTCCTCCGGCTGGGAGTCCCGAAGGTTCCGCCGCCTCCCGCGCCCTAGTAACTCGGTAACCGTAGTACTGGTTGCCGATAGATCGGTATCCGAGCTATCATGGCGGTCATGACTGCGGCGCGGGCCTGGCTCTGGGCCACTATCCTGCTCACGGCCGGCGCCCTGGCCAGCGCGGTCGCCCTCGCTCCGGCACCCGGTGCCCCGCCGGTCACAGCCCTGTCCTGGCTGCTGTTCACAGGATCGTCGGTCCATGTCGCCTCGACCGGATGGCTGTTTACCGTCCCGGCCGTGCGCGCCTATGCCGCGGAGCATGCCGCCAGGTGCCTGTGGGTCCCGGTCAGCCTGGTCATCATCGCCGCTATCGCCGCGGCGGCTATTCACCCGGCCGCGTTCGGCTGGCTGCTGCTGCCGTACTTCGGCTGGCAGTTCTTCCACTATCAGAAGCAGAACCTCGGGATGGCCTCGCTCGCCGCGTCCGCGCAGCGGGTGCGGCCGCTGCTCCCGGCCGAGCGGCGCCCGCTGCTGCTGGCCGGAGTCGCGGCCGTCGCGGTCCTGGCCGCCCGGCCCGGCCTGCTCGGCCTGCGGCTGGGCGTGCCGGCACCCGCGCTGTTCCCGCTCGCTGCGGCGGGTTACGCGGTTGCGGTCGCCGCGGGCCTGGCGGCCCTGATCAGGCGGCCGACTGCCGAGCGACCGGCGGCGTTTTGCGTTACCTACCTGACCTGCCTGTTCTTCTCGCTGCCTGCGTTCGTATTCGCCTCTCCGTACGCCGCGGTCGGCGGCATGACGGTCGCGCACGGACTGCAGTACCTCCTGCTCGTCGCGCTGATCGCGGGCGGCAGTGCCGGTGGCGCCGGAACGCGGTCGTCCCGGCTAGTCAGGCTGTCCCTGCTGGCCAACATCGCGCTCATCGGCGGGACGGCGCTGAGCAGGGCGTCGCATCTGCACAACGCCGGCTGGCCGGGCAGGTGCGTCTTCGGGGCCTACCTGGGCGTGGTCATGGCGCATTTCGTCATCGACGCCGGGCTGTGGCGGATGCGCGACCCGCTGGCGCGGAACTTCGTGGCCGCGCACCTGCCGTACCTGGTGCCGGGACGTCCCGTGGTTCCGGCGCCCGATCGGGAAACGGCCATGATTCCGTCTACCGATCGATCGTAGGCCGATATATGATGCCGTCCATGAACTCCTCCGATCGGCCAGCCAGGCCGTCGCCTGCGGACGACGCCAGCGCTCTCGAGACCCTGGGCCGGTCATCGGGGCCGGCCAGCCTGATCCTGTCCAGCCTGGCCGACGGAACCAAGCACGGGTACGCGCTCACCAAGGACATCGAGTCCTTCGCCGGCGTACGGCTAGCGCCGGGCACGCTTTACGAGGCGCTGAGCCGGCTCGAGGCGCACGGCATGATCGAGGCGGTCGAGAGCAGCGACCGGCGCAGGCCCTACCGGCTGACCGCGACCGGCGCGACCGCGCTGAGCACCTACCTGCAAGCCCAGCGGCAGGTGGCTGAGGTCGGTCTCCGCCGCCTGGCCGGCAGCTGGGCGCTCACGTGACGACGACCGGCCGGGCAGCGCCGGGCGGCCGGACCGATGTCGCAGAAGCGGCCGGCGCGCCCGGCGGCAGCAACGCGGCGGAATCGGCCCGGGTGCGGCGGCTGCTGCTGTGGTATCCGCGCGGCTGGCGCGACCGCTATGGCGACGAGTTCGCCGAACTGCTGGCCGCGGAGCAGGCCGAGCAGGGACCGTCCTGGCGGCGCGGGGTCAACGTCGCGGCCACCGGCCTGCGCGCCAGGCTGGCCGGGGCCGGCCTGGCCGGCCACCCGCTGCATCCCGCGGCCGCGGCCCGCGCGGGCCTCGCGACGTTCGCGTCCTGCGCTGCGGCGTCCGGACTGGTCGGCGCGGTGATGTGGGCGCAGCTGGCGATCGGCCTGCAATGGTCGGTCCCTGATGACCACCGGATAACGCAAGCGATGGACCTCATGTCCGGTGCTCTGCTCGTCCTGGCCGTGCTGACTGTCCTGGCCGCCGTCCCGGTGGCCTGGGCCGCCATGGCCGCGGTCGGCCGCGGCGGCGGACGCCAGATTCGCTGGCCAGCGATGCTGGCCGGCGCGGGCACCCTGGTCCTGGTCGTCGGCGGACGGCATTTCGCGAACGGCTGGCCGGGCACCGGCGGTCACCTGCTCGTGCACCAGGGCGTGGTGCCCGGCGGGATAGCCGCGTTCGGCTGGGCGGCCACCATGTGGATCACTTCCTACTGGGGGCACCCGGGTATGCTCGCCGCGTTCCCCGCGGCCCAACTCGCGTGGATGGTGGCGAGCCCGGTCGCGACCGGATGCCTCGTCACCGGCGCCGTGCAACTCCTGCGCCGCGTCGAGCTGTCACCCCGCGCGCTCCGTTTCCACACCTGGGTTGCCTGCGTTGCCTGGGCAGGACTGGCTGTCTTTCTCGGCGGCGCGCTGTGCTGGCTCCTGACCAGCGGCGGGTCGGCGCCGCTGTTCCGGGCCGGCCTCATCGACCGGACCGGGCTGGCAGTGCTCGCGGTCGCTGCCGTCACGGGGGCCGCCGCGGTGCGGCGCGCGAGGCTCGCCCGGCTGGCTGAGTCGCTTAGCCAGTGACAGGTCCTGACCACGGCGGCATCAGCAGGCGGCGGCTGCTCGGCATCGGCAGCGTCGCCGCCGTCGCCGCGACTGGGGCAGGCGGCTTCGAGCTGGTCGCCCGCGGGGTGGTCCCGGGAAAGCAGGCTCTCGACTGGATCGACGGCGCGTGCAGCGTCGCCGCGCCGGCGCTGGTGTCCTCCAGCCCCGGGCCATCGCTGTCCGGCAGTTTTTACTCGCGGGCGAGGCGCCGGGGCGTGGGGTACACGATCGCGTACCCGCCCGGCCACCGGCCGGGGAGCAGGCTCCCGCTGATCATCGCGATGCACGGGTTCGGCGGCAGCCACGCGAGCGTGCTGGCCGGCCTGTCGGCCGCGCGCGGGCTCGCACTGCACGTAGACGGCCGCCAGCTGCCGCCAATGGCGCTCGCGGCCGCCGACGGCGGCGGGGGGTACTGGAACCCGCATCCGGGCGATGACCCGATGGGCATGGTGATCGACGAGCTGATCCCGTTGTGCCAGCGAAGGGGACTCGGGCTCGGGATCAGGCGCATCGGCACCCTCGGCATCTCCATG
The DNA here is from genome assembly GCA_017882645.1 of Streptosporangiales bacterium. Taxonomy (GTDB): domain Bacteria; phylum Actinomycetota; class Actinomycetes; order Streptosporangiales; family Streptosporangiaceae; genus Chersky-822. The sequence goes on from JADGPC010000156.1 coordinate 4,743, forward strand.
GGCGGCTACGGCGCCATCCTGCTGGCCGAGAAGTACCCGGACCTGTTCCGCGCGGCCGCGGCGATCAGCCCGGCGATCTGGACCAGCTACGAGCAGGCCCGCAATGTGAACCAGGGCGCCTACGCCTCGGCCGCCGCGTTCGCGTCGGCGGACGTCGTCACCCATGCGAGGGCGCTGACGGACATGGCGGTCCGGGTAGCGTCGGGACAGAGCGATCCGTTTCACCCCGGGGTGGAGGCGCTGGTCAGGCGGCTGCCGCCGGGCGCCGTCGTCGACATCTCGAAGGGCTGCCACTCCGGCCCGTTTTTCCTGTCCCAGATCCCCCCGTCCCTGGCCTTCCTCGCCCGCCACCTCTGACCTAGCTAGCGGGTCCACGGCGCGGGGGTTAGCGGCCGGCGACCAGGAGCTCGGCGATCTGGGCGGCGTTGAGCGCGGCGCCCTTGCGCAGGTTGTCGCCGCAGACGAACAGGTCGAGCGCGTGCGGGTCGTCCTGGCTCTGCCTGATCCGGCCGACCATGGTCGGGTCGGTCCCGGCCACGTCGACCGGCATCGGGTACTCGGCCGCCTCCGGCCGGTCGATGACCGTGACACCCGGCGCCTCGCTGAGCAGCTTGCGCGCCGCGTCGGCGTCCACCTCCGCGTCGAAAACGGCATGCAGGGCCAGCGAGTGCCC
>JADGPC010000157.1 GCA_017882645.1 Streptosporangiales bacterium
GCCAGCGGTTCTTGACCGTCTTGGGCTCCGGCACGAGCTGGAACAGGATCCGCGGCCTGGACAGGCCGGCCTGCGCGTCCGGATGGCGGATGGCAGCCCCGTCGCGCCAGACCAGCGCTCCGTTGTGGGTCAGCGTGTCAGCATCGGTCGCGTAGCCCTCGGCGATCATCCTGCGGATGAACGCCTCGTCGGACGGCTCCACGACCCAGCCGAGCGTCTCCGCCCACCAGTCGGCCAGCACGTGCGGCTGCGTCGCGTCGACCGCGATCTGGAAGTCAAAGGGCATGGCTGTCGGTTCCTTTCCATCGGTACAGGTCTCTGAGCAGGGCGATCTCAGCGCCGTGGTGTAGCGCCTCGCGGTTGATGTGCAGCACGAGCTCCGCCAGCGGGTAGTCGGCGTAGGGCCCCTCGGCCGGGCCGCACGGCCGCAGCAGGCCGTCGGCTCCCAGCCCGCGGACGCCCTTGATCCAGGTGTTGTAGGCGTCGTCGAGCTGGTTCAGCGCGCGCGACGCGGTGCCCGCGTACTCGAAGGAGTGCAGGTCCGCTGGCGGACCGCCGAAGTGCGACGCGTTCCGCTCGGCGAAGACGGCGGCGATGAGATGCCCTAGCCGCCAGGCGATCGTCGTCACCGGTGGCTGCTCCGGCTGCGGGTAGGCGAACTCCCAGACGAACTCGCCGGATCCCGCGCTGCTGGGAGCCGCCGAAACCTCGCGCCTGCGCAGGCTCCAGCAGCCAGGAACCGGCTCCCAGAAGTACTCGTCGTCGGTGAGGCCGTCGAGCCGCGGCCGGAGGTGACTGCGCCACTGCCAGTCGAGCTGCTCAGCGAGGACAGCGTTCCAGTCAAGGTTCATGACATCGACGCTAAACCGCATTGAGGACAGTTCCGGTCCTCAATGCCGGGGATAATCACAACCGTGCTGGAAACTTCCGCTCGCCTGCTCCGCCTGCTGGGGCTGCTCCAGGTGCGGCCTGAGTGGTCCGGCGCCGAGCTGGCCGAGCGGCTGGGCGTCACGGTGCGTACGCTCAGGCGGGATGTGCAGCGGCTGCGCGACCTGGACTATCCGGTGCACTCCGGGCCCGGGGTAGCGGGCGGTTACCGGCTCGGCCCCGGCAAGGCGCTGCCGCCGCTGCTGCTCGACGACGACGAGGCGATCGCGGTCGTGGTCAGCCTGCGCAGCGCGGCCAGCCACTCGGTGGCCGGCCTGTCCGAGGCCTCGGTGAGCGCGCTGGCCAAGCTGGACCAGGTGCTTCCGGCCAGGCTGCGCGAGCGCACCGCCGCGCTGCAGCACGCGACCGTGGCGCTGGCCGGGCCTGGCCCGGTCGTGGACCCCGAGCAGCTCGTCGCACTCGCTGCCGCCTGCCGGCGTCATCAGCGCCTGCGGTTGCGTTATCGCGATCGTTCTGGCTCGGGCAGCACCCGGATCGTGGAGCCGTACCGGCTGGTCAGCACCGGTTATCGCTGGTATCTGATGGCCTTCGACGTCGGGCGGCACAGCTGGCGCACGTTCCGGGTCGACCGGATCGCTGACGCGGCGGAAGCGGGCGGCCGGTTCGTTCCGCGTGACCCGCCCGACCCGGCCGCGTTCGTGGCCACGGCCGTGACGTCCGCGCCGTACCGCTACCAGGCGCGGGTGCTCGTGCAGGCCCCGGCGCACGTCGTCGCTGAGGAGTTCTCCCGCACCTCAGGCGTGGTCGCGGACGCGGGCGACGGCAGCTGCCTGCTGACCACAGGCGCCGACTCGCTCGGTGCGCTGACATTCCACCTCGCGGCAATCGGCGCCGAGTTCACCGTTCTCGAGCCGCCGGAGCTCATCGATTTCATCCGCGACGCGGCCGTCCGCCTGCAGCGGGCCGGCCAGCGGCCGGGGCGGGCGGCGGCTAATCCTGCGGATCGGGAACCAGGTCACCGGTGAGCCTCGCGACGGCCTCGGTAATCGCACGGCCCAGCTGCTGCGAGGTCAGGCCAGCCTCGGCGAGGACCTCGCCGCGCTCGCCGTGCTCGAGGAAGCGCTGCGGCAGGCCGAAGATGGCGATCGGCGTGCTGGTGTCGGTGTCGCGCAGGCACCTGGCCACGGCGTCACCGAATCCGCCTACGGTGCCGTTGTCCTCCACGGTGACGACGAGCCGGTGCCCGGCCGCCGCGACGGCCAGCGCCTCGTCGACCGGCTTGACCCAGCGGGGATCCACCACGGTCACGCCGATGCCCTGCCCGGCCAGCCGGTCCGCTGCCTCGACGGCGAGGGCGGCCATCGGGCCGGCCGCCACGAGCAGCACGTCCTGCCCGGTCCCGTCGGCCGGCGTGGCCAGCACGTCCATGCCGCCCAGCTTCCCGATGGCCGGGATATCGGCGGGGGCCGTGCCGCGCGAGAACCGCAGCGCGGTCGGGCCGTCGCTGACCGCCACGGCCTCGCGCAGCAGCTCGACCAGCCTGGTGCCGTCTCGCGGCGCCGCGACCCTGATGCCCGGCACGATCTGCAGCAGCGAGCCGTCCCACATGCCGTGATGGCTGGCTCCGTCGGGCCCGGTGACCCCGGCCCGGTCGAGGACGAAGGTCACCGGCAGCTTGTGCATCGCGACGTCCATCAGCACCTGGTCGAAGGCCCGGTTCAGGAAGGTGGCGTAGATCGCCACGACCGGGTGCATGCCGCCCATGGCCAGGCCCGCGGCGCTGGTGACGGCGTGCTGCTCGGCGATGCCGACGTCGAACACCCGCTCCGGGTACGCCTCGGCGAACTTGTTCAGGCCGGTGGGATGCAGCATCGCCGCGGTAATGGCCACCACGTCGGGCCGGCGCGCGCCGATCGCCGCCAGCTCGTCGGCGAAGACCTGCGTCCACGGCCGCTTCCCCGGCCGGGACGGCGCGGGCGCTGCGCCGTTCCCGGCCCGCATCGCGCCGTTGATCTGGACCGCCGCACCGGGCTGGACCTGGTGCAGGCAGTCCTCGTCGTTCTCCTCGGCCAGCGCGTAGCCGCGGCCCTTCTGCGTGATCACGTGCACGAGGACGGGACCGCCGAACTCCCTGGCCCGGCCGAGCGCGTGCTCCAGCGCCTGCTCGTCGTGACCATCGACCGGGCCGAGATACTTCAGGCCGAGATCCTCGAACAGCACCTGCGGCTGCAGGACGTCCTTCAGGCCCTTCTTGATCCCGTGCAGCGTCTCGAACAGCGGCGAGCCGACCAGCGGGGTGTGCGACAGGGTGGTCTTGACCAGGTCGAGCACCTGCTCGTAGCGCTGGGAGACCCGGACGGACGCGAGGTGGTCCGCGAGACCGCCGATGGTGCGCTGGTAGGACCGGCCGTTGTCGTTGACGACGATGATCACGGACCGGTCCTTGGCCCCGGCGATGTTGTTCAGCGCCTCCCAGGCCATGCCGCCGGTCAGGGCGCCGTCGCCGATGACGGCGACGACCCGCCGATTCGTCTCGCCGCGCAGGGCCAGCGCCTTGGCCAGCCCGTCGGCGTACGACAGGCTGGTCGAGGCGTGCGAGTTCTCGACCCAGTCATGCTCGGACTCCGCCCGGTTCGGGTAGCCGGAGACCCCGCCGCGCTGGCGCAGTCTGGAGAAGCCGTTCATCCGCCCGGTGAGCAGTTTGTGCACGTAGGACTGGTGACCGGTGTCCCACACGATCGGATCGGCCGGCGAGTCGAACACCCGGTGCAGGGCGATGGTCAGCTCCACGACACCGAGGTTCGGGCCGAGGTGACCGCCGTTCCTTGAGACGGCCTCGATCAGGAA
>JADGPC010000158.1 GCA_017882645.1 Streptosporangiales bacterium
CACCCAGAACTTGTCCTGCCTGGCGTAGCAGCAGGTCGAGTCGCGCTCGTCGACGGACGCCAGGCCCGCTTCGGCCAGGCGCGCCTGCTGGGCGTCGACGGCCATCCACGTTGATGGCGAGCTGGACGCGGGTCATGGCTGCCTCCGGATAACTGGATATTGACGTCTGTCTATGTCTTGTCGCTGCTGAGCTTGCCACGAGACATTGACGGCTGTCAATATAGAGGCATGTCGACTGCCCTGGCCCTGCTGACCCCGGCGGACTCCGCCGCCTGCTGCTCGCCGCTATCCGCGCAGCCCCTGACGACGGAGCAGGCCGAGCAGGTCGCACCGCTGATGAAGGCGCTGGCCGACCCGGTCCGGCTGCGGCTGATGTCCCTGATCGCATCGCATGACGGCGGCGAGGCATGCGTGTGCGACCTGAATGACGCGTTCGACCTGTCCCAGCCGACGATCAGCCATCACCTGAAGGTGCTGCACGAGGCCGGACTGGTGGACCGGGACAAGCGCGGCGTCTGGGTTTATTACCGGGCCCGGCAGCAGGCCCTGGCCGCCATCGGCGCCCTGATCGGCTGCACGCCGATCTAGCCCGGCGCTGCGGACCCCGGGCGGGATAACGAGCCGCGAGCGTATCGAATTGGCGGCGGCCTGCGGCTTACGCCGCGCCAGCTGGCGGATGAGCGGCACCGCGACCAGACACGAAACCCCAGGACCTCTCGGCGGCCAGCACGGCCGTCCCGCAGGCCAGGATCGCCGCGGCCGGCCCGATCAGCGCCCAGCGGGTGCCGGCGAACGCGGCCAGGCCCGCGACGACGAACGAACCCGCCGGGACGAACCCCATGAATCCCGCGTTGTACGCGCTCAGGGCGTGACCGCGCTGCGCCTCAGGCGCGGCCTTCTGCACGTAGACAACCGCGCTGACGGCGAAGAGCTGGATCGCGGCCCCGATCACGATCATCAGCGCGTCGTAGGTCCACGCCGCCGGCATGACCGCCGCCGCTGCCTCGGCGGCACCGAAGACGACCGACCAGGTCAGGAACTCCCTGGCGCCGGGGTCCTGCTGCCGGGCCGACCAGAAGTTGCCGAGGATCCCGCCGGCCGCCATGAAGGTCCCCAGCAGCCCGAAGCCGAGGGATCCCAGGTGGAAGACCTTCGTCGCCATCAGCGGGTTGGTCACCTCGAACTGGATGCCGAACCCGCCGATCAGCAGTGCCATCGCGGCCGCCACCTGAATGCCCCGCGGCAGATCGAGCAGCCAGCGGAACCGCCGCGCCGCCGCCCGGTCGGCGTGTCCGGACGGATCAGCGTGCCGCGCGTCCCTGGACAGCCAGGCCAGCACGCCGATCACCAGCAGGTAGGAGACCGCGTCGGCGAGGAACACGGCGGCCTCGCCGCTGGCCGCGATGATGATCCCGGCCAGCGCCGGGCCGGCGATCTTGGCCATGCCCGTGACCGCCGCGTACAGCGACGAGCCGCGCCGCAGCTCCGCGTCCCCGACCAGATCCAGCATGAACATCTGGCGCGCGGGCACGTCAACCGCCTGAACGCAGCCGATGGCGAAGGACGCGGCCCACAGGTACCAGATCGACATCCAGCCCGCCGCCAGCGGCAGGCCGAGGGCCAGCGATCCGGCCGCCAGCGCGGACTGGGTGACAGTGACCACCCGCACCGCCCGGTGCCGCGCGACGATCGTCCCGGCCCGGCGGCTGAGCAGCAGCATCGGCAGGAACTGGGCCGCCACCAGGGTCGACAGCACGACCGCATTGCCGTGCGCGATGTGCAGCGTCAGCCAGTACAAGGCGGTGTAAGTCATCATCGTGCCGATGATCGACACGGCCTGCGAGCCTGTGTACCACCGGTAACCGGGACTGGCGATCGCGCTGGGCCGGCCTGAATCTCCAGGTACTCGGGGCGTCCGCCAGCGAATTGCAGAAAGCACGCGATAAGAATAGGTGCGGCTATGCGGCAATTAATAACTGTCAGCCATTCGAGACGGGTGGCGAATTTTTCTGCTGGCTCATCAGGACAGTTCCGACAGCGCGGTCGCCAGCGGTTCCAGCACGGCCGGCGTGAACGGCCGCCGCAAGTTGACGACCACGAAGTCGGCGCCTGCCGCGCCGAAGGCCGCCGCCGCGGCTGCCGTTGCCGCCGGATCACCGGCGAACCCCACCTGGCTGCAGAGCAGGATCTCGGCCGGGTCCCGCCCGAGATCCGCGCAGTGCTGGTGCAGCACGTCTCGTGCCCGGCCGAACTGCTCGGTCGACTCGCCGTCGAAACTCCAGTACTGGGCGAAGCGGGCCGCGGTGCGCAGCGTGCGCTTCTCGCCGTTGCCGCCAACCCAGATCGGCGGGTGCGGCTGCTGCACCGGCTTGGGATTGCAGCGCGCGTCGGCTAGCTCGTAGTAGCTGCCCTTGAAGGTGGTGGTCTCCTGCGGCGAGAGCAGCCCGGTGAGCACCGCGCACGCTTCCTCGAACCGGTCGCTGCGCTGGCGGGGCGAGCCAAGCTCAATGCCGTAGGCGCCGGACTCCTGCTCGTTCCAGCCAGCCCCGACGCCAATCTCCAGCCGGCCGCCGGACACGATGTCGAGCGTGGCCGCCATGTTGGCCAGCACCGCGGGATGGCGGTAGTGAATGCCGGTGACCAGCGTGCCCAGCCGCAGCCGCCCGGTCGCCTGCGCCAGCGCGGCCAGCGTGACCCAGCCCTCCAGGCGCGGGCCGGACAGGTCAGCGGCGCGCATCGGGTAGAAGTGGTCGGAGGTCCACCCGGACTCGAAGACGTCGATGTCGTCGGCGGCCAGCCACACCTCGAGCACGGCGTCCCAGGTCGTGTTCTGCGGAGACGTCTTGAAGCCGAAGCGCATGGGCTCACGCTAGCCGGTCCTTCCTGAGCCGGAATGTCGGCGGACGTCGGTAACCTCCGGCCATGGAGTTTCAGGAGGTCGTCCGGCGCCGGCGCATGGTGAGGCGGTTTCGGCATCATGCCGCAGGAGACCGATGCCCTCCGGGCGGCATTCGGCATCCCAGCCGACCACGAGCCGATCGGCGCCATCGCCATCGGACACGATGCGAGCACTGACCAGGAGAAGCTAGCTGCGCGGCGAAAGCCCCTCACCGAAATGGTCCGCTACGGCCGCTGGTGAGATGGTGAACACGCGGGGTCGAGCACAAGCTCCAGAAGAACGCCGGACGCCGGTGCGAGTTATTGCGACGGGAAGCGGGCGACGAACCGGCGCTGCCAGATCGTTTCGACGGCCTTCGGGTCGTAGCACTCCCGGACGAAGGCAACGGCCCGGCTGGCCGGAATTCCGTCCAGGACCGCTAGGCAGGCCAGCGCGGTACCGGTGCGACCGCGGCCGCCCGCGCAGGCCACCTCGACCCGCTCGGCGGCAGCGCGGCGCCATGCCTGCGTGAGTTCCTGGACGGCGGCATCACGATCGGCGGGCAGCCCGAAGTCGGGCCACCGAAGCCACGCGGACTCCCACGCGACGGCCGGCGGCTCCTGGCCGAGCAGGTAGAGACCGAAAGCCGGGTCTGGGCCATCCGGTGCCGGCCGCCGCAGGCCGCGGCCCCGAACGAGCCTGCCAGACGGGAGGCCGAGGACCCCTGGCGTGCCAGACGGCCAGGGCTCGCTCATGCCCGCATGGTAGTCGCCCGGCCGACTGTCGCTCAGAGAACCGGGTGGCCGGTCCGGCGCGGTCCCCGGAATGCCAGAAACCATGCCGCCCGCGCCGGCCACGATGACCGTGACCAGGAAATGAAGTGCTCGGGCCTCGGCGCTGTCCGTATGGTCTCAGCGCGTCCGTGCGCCGCATGCCGTACAACAGCGATGGGCCATGGGTGTGGCTCTTTTGAGGGGAG
>JADGPC010000159.1 GCA_017882645.1 Streptosporangiales bacterium
CCGCCTCCACCTCGCGCTGCCGCTGGCCACCGTGATCGCCCCCGACGCTCACCCCTTAACGGTACCCACGACACTCCGCTCATGTCTCACTACCCTTGGTAACACGGCGCAGGTCAGTACGCTATTACCGGAAGGTCAGACTCGACCGGCTCCGCACCCATAGGTGTCCTGGTCAGAGTTGACCCCCGCAAGATCATCCAAACCGCTTGACTAAGGTCCGATACCTAAGCATGGTCGAACTTCAGAATGTGATTCACAAAGGAAGGCTGGTGCCACGGTGGATGCGGCCGGAGTGTGCTGCGAGCGGTGCCCGGGCGCCACGCTGGCGAACACCCGTCACATCGCCAGGCGTCGGCAGCTGAAGGCAGCGGTCTTCCAGCCGCAGCAAGCTGCTGCCGGTCATCCAGGTTCATCTGCTCCCGGACCGGCCAGCCGGGCCGACGCCCAGGCCGGCGCCGGTGTCCAGGCCGGCCTCGGGGCTGGCCTCCAGGACCCGGCCGGCCCGGGTGAGCTCAGAGGTGACGCTCGCGGCACCGCCGCCCGTCGCAGCAGGCCTCGGTCATCACTAGCGGGCGGCGCGGGGGTATCGGGTCCTGGCGGACTCTATCGCGCGGTAACCGGCCAGATCATCGATGTCAGCCCGCAGGTCATCGCGATCGGCGACGCCGGCGGAGAACGGCGATTCGCCCTGACCGCTGACGCTACGGCCTGGCGCGGCGGCCCCTTAGAACCCTCAGCGCTGAGCTGCGGCGACGAAGCCGTCATCAGGCTGCTGCCCTCGCAGCCGGGTATCGCTGACCGGGTGTGGGCCAATATCGGCCGCGTCACCGGGACCATCATGGTCCGCGACGAGGATCGGCTGATCGTCGCGGAGGGCAGCACCAGGAAACTGCAGACCGTCATCATCCCGGCGCGTACCAAGGTCCGGGTCCAGGTCAGGTTCCCGAACCTCCAGCCCGGCTACCTGATCGACATCATCGGGATCCGGCGGCGCGACCACCTCGAGGGACTTCTTCCCGCTACCCCGCAGCCGAACTATCGCAGCGACCGCATCCACCGCGAGGATCATGCCGGCGGGCGGCTGTCTGACACGATCACCGGTTCCGCGACCTGGCACGACTCCGCCGACGAGCCCTACGGCGTGCTCGGTGTCTCCTATCCAGCTGTCGACCCGGCGGCCGGCTGCCTCGAGGACTCGATGGCCGGCTACGGGCCCGGCGAGGCGCCGACCTTCCGTGATCTGCCCTATCTCGCCGTCGGTACGGCGCTGAACGTCCGCAACGAGTGCACAGGCATCTCCTGCACCCTGCCGGTCACGGGCTGCGCGCCGATGGCGCGCCTGTTCAACGACCGGTGCGTGGCGTGCGCGAATTCGCGGCGCGGACGGGTCGCTGACCTCACCGTCGCCAGTTTCGTCGCGCTCGGCGGCGAGCTGGAGGACGGCTGTTTCAGCGCGACCCTCACGATCGGGCGCTGACATGCTGACCGAGCTAGGCGACATCCAGATACCGGTGCTGGCGGCCATGCTGCTCGGCGGCTGCACAGCCAAGCTCGCCCGGGCGATCCAGCGGCGCTCGGTCAGCGCCGGGCTCGGACCGACCGCGCTGTTCCCGCTCAAGCTCCGGCCGCTGGCCGCGGGCACGCTCTGCGCCGTGGAACTTGGCATCGGGATCGGCCTGATCGTGACCGCAGGCAGCTTCGGCGCCGGTACTCCTGCCAACTTGATCCGGCTCAGCGCCTGCCTGCTGTTCGTCGTCGCGACCTGCGCCCTGATCGAGCTCCGCAGCATCCGGCCGGACATCGGCTGCGGCTGCTTCGGCGAGTTCAGCAGTTCCCCGATCACCGCCCGCACGCTGACCAGGTCGATCTTGCTGGCAGCCGCCGCGTTCGGGACGGTCTTCGTGAAGCCGATCAGACTGCCGCAGACCGCGAGCGCGGCCACGCCGACGCTGGTCATGCTGGTCGCCGAGCTCGGGCTCTTCGGGCTGCTCTCCCCTGAGGTCCGCGACGTCCTGGTCAGGATCGGCTACTCGGCGCCCTGCGAGCTGCGGCTGCTGAGCCCGGAACAGACCGTCGCCACGCTGCACCGCAGCACGCAATGGCGCCGGCATCACTCGCTGATCGCTGACGATCAGCCGGTCGATGTCTGGCGCGAGCTCTGCTGGCGCTACGTCGCCTACCGCAGCCGCTACAACGGCCGGGACACCGAGCTCGTGTTCGCGGTGTACCTGCAGAACCGCCGCCCCACGGTGCTGTCGGTGCTGGTTGACGCGGCCACCGGCGCGGTCATGCCGTGGCCGGTCAGCTCCGGCCGGCCGATCGGCCGGCGGTGGGCACACCTGCTGCGCCGTGGCTCCCACGCCGCGCCGCAGCCCGAGCTCCCCGTCTGGCTCGGCGAGCTTCCCGGAACGTCCCGGCAGCCGCGCCCGGCGCAGTACTACCGCCAAGACCAGCCGGGAACCCGGCCAGCCGAGTTCTGACGCTTTCTTGGCCTCTCTTGCCCGAACGCTAGACAACCCAATAAAGCGACAGATGGGCTTGGAAGCAAGCCACCCGCTGGTCCCCGCACAGGCCTGACGGCTGTTCAGCCGGGCTGTGCGCGCAGGAAGCGCCCGAAGTGCGGGACGGTGAAGGCGATCAGGCCCCGCTCCGAGCTGTAAATAAGCCCCTTCTTGATCAGGCTGTCCCTGGCCGGCGAGACGCTCGACGGCTTCCGGCCGAGTTCGTCGGCAACCTGCGCCGTCGGCACCGGCTCGTCGCCGAGCAGTGCCATCGCGCGCATGTACTCGCGCTCAGCCGGGGTGGCGCGCTCGTACCTGCTGCCGAAGAACCCCACCGCGAGCTCCCCGGCCGCCAGCGGCGCGGCGACCTCGACATCGGCCGGCGTCACCGGGCTGGTCGCCGCCACGTCCCAGGTCACCTTGCCGTAAGCCTGGACGAAGTACGGGTACCC
>JADGPC010000160.1 GCA_017882645.1 Streptosporangiales bacterium
CAACCCGGGCGGCGCGCCCAGGACCTTGGCCAGGGCCTCCTTGGCGGCGAAGCAGCCGGCCAGTGACTCGGCCGGGGCGTGCCGCTCGCTCACCCCGCTCTGCTCGGCCTTGGTGAACAGCCGGGCCGCCAGCCCGGGCGTGCGCCGCAGCGCCGCCTCGAGCCTGGCGATGTCCACGATGTCGACGCCGATTCCCGCGATCACGGTCACAGCCTGCCACGTATGGGCCGGGTGCCGCCGCAGGCGGCACCCGGCTGACGGCGGTATCGCGCTCAGCCGGCGCTGCGGACCACGTCGGCCAGCCGGTCGGCGATCTGGTGGGCCTGGCCCGAGTCGACCGCCTCGACCATCACCCGGACGGCGGGCTCGGTCCCGCTCGGCCGGACGAGCACCCGGCCAGTATCGCCAAGCTCCGCCGTGGCGTCCGCGACCGCGGCTGCGAGTTCAGCCGAGTCCGCGACCTTCGCCTTGCTGACCCCGTGCACGTTGACCAGGACCTGCGGGAACCGCGTCATCACCGCGGCCAGCTCGGCCAGCGACTTGCCGCGGGCAGCGGCGGTTGCCAGCAGCTGCACGCTGGTCAGCATTCCGTCACCGGTGCTGCTGTGGTCCAGCATGATGATGTGGCCGGACTGCTCGCCGCCGAGCACGAACTTGCCGTCCAGCATCGCGGCCAGGAGGTAGCGGTCGCCGACCGGTGTCTCGATGACCTCGATGCCGGCGTCGGTCATCGCGAGCCGGAACCCGAGATTGGCCATAACCGTCGCGACTACGGTGCCGCCAGCCAGCCGGCCGGTCTCGTTCAGCGCCAGGGCGAGGATGGCCAGGATCTGGTCGCCGTCGATGACCGCGCCTGCCGCGTCCACCGCCAGGCAGCGGTCGGCATCCCCGTCATAGGCGATGCCCGCGTCGGCTCCGTGCTCGGCCACCGCGGCTTGCAGCACGCCCAGGCTGGTCGAGCCGCAGCCCTCGTTGATGTTGAGGCCGTCGGGCTGCACGCCGATCGCGATCACGTCGGCGCCCGCCTCGGTCAGCAGCCGCGGGGCCAGCGCGTAGGCGGCCCCGTGCGCGCAGTCGACGACGACCCGCCATCCCCGCAGCGGCCTGGCCCGCCTGCCCGGCGCGCCGGGCCCGGATGAGCCAGCGACGCCCACGGTAGACAGCAGGTGGGCCAGGTAACGCTCGGCCTCGTCAGCGGCATCTCGGACCCGGCCGAACCCGGCAGCGGGGATACCCGGCCCGCCAGTACCAGCGGCCTGCGCGGCCATCCGCGCCTCGATCTCGTCCTCAACGTGATCGGGCAGCTTCAGGCCGCCCCTGGCGAAGAACTTGATGCCGTTGTCCGGGGCCGGATTGTGGCTGGCCGACAGCATCACGCCGAAATCCGCCCCGAGGGCGTCAGTCAGGTAGGCGACGGCCGGCGTGGGCACCACGCCGAGCCGCAGCACGTCGATGCCGCTCTCCGCGAGCCCGGCAACCACCGCGGCCTCAAGGAACTCCCCCGATGCGCGCGGGTCACGGCCGACGACCGCGGCGGGCCGGGAATCGCGGGACGCGTGCGTGCCGCCGAGTACGTGAGCGGCCGACTCGGCCAGGCTCGTCGCGAGGCGCGCATCAAGATCACGCCCCGCGACGCCACGAACTCCGTCAGTGCCGAAAAGCTTCCCCATGAATGCCATCACCCCCGAAGGCAACGCGTGGGGTTAGCGCTTGGAGTACTGAGGTGCCTTACGTGCCTTCTTCAGGCCGGCCTTCTTGCGTTCCTTGATCCTCGCGTCCCTGGTCAGGAAGCCGAGGCGCTTCAGGGCCGGGCGGCTCGCCGGGTCGACGAGGATCAGCGCCCTGGCGATCCCGAGGCGCAGCGCGCCGGCCTGGCCGGTCACTCCGCCGCCGGTAATTCTCGCCACGACGTCGAACTGGCCGTCCGCGCCGAGGGTCACGAATGGCTCGCTGATCAGCTGCTGGTGCACCTTGTTCGGGAAATACACGTCCATGGTGCGGCCGTTAATCAGCCACTGGCCGGTCCCTGGCATGACCCGCACCCTGGCGATGGCCTCCTTGCGGCGGCCGGTGCCGAGGGCATGCCCGGTCACCACCGGCCTGCGCGCTGCGGGCTTGCCTGAGGTGCTCGCCGCCTCACCGGTCTCGGTCGTGTACTGCGACACGTACTCGGCGGTCTCTTCGACCTCGTCGCCAGCGCCGGCTTCCGGCGCGACTGTGGGCTCAGCCACGGTTTCTTCCCTCGTGCTTCCTGTTCGGCAAAATCTGTCCTGGTGCCGGCCGCGTCGTTACTTCGCCGCGGCCCGGCCAGCGCCGGCCTGCTGGGAGATCTGCGAGATCTCGAAGGGGACCGGCATCTGCGCCTGGTGCGGGTGGTCAGGGCCCGCATAGACCTTGAGCTTGCTCAGCATCTGCCTGCCCAGGCTGTTCTTGGGGAGCATGCCCTTGACCGCCTTGGTGACGGCACGCTCGGGGTTGGACGCCATCAGGTCACTGTAGGCAACCGCCCGGAGGCCGCCCGGGTAACCGGAATGCCGGTAGGCGCGCTTGTCGGCCAGCTTGTTGCCGGTCAGCACGACCTTCGACGCGTTGACGATGATGACGAAGTCGCCGGTGTCGACGTGCGGCGCGAAGATCGGCTTGTGCTTGCCGCGCAGCAAAACCGCCGCCTGGCTTGCCAGCCGGCCGAGAACGATGTCAGACGCATCGATGACATGCCACTGTCGCTGGACATCGGCGGCCTTCGGGCTGAATGTGCGCACAGTCATAAGCCTTCGCGTGTGAGTCCTGATGGTTGGGCCCGCGCCCGGTCTGCCGGCCCGACGTGGGATATCCGCAGCACCGGCAGCAGCAAATCTACCCGGCTAAGCGGGCGCGCGGGCACTCCGGCGCAGATGGACGCCAGGCAAGGATACCGGCAGTTGCCATCCACGGTCAAAATACCGAGGCATAACGCAGGCCCACTCGCCCGTGCGCCGCCCGTTCCCTGGTCCGGGCGACCGCAATCAAGGCTACCTGACTCGTTGACGACGCCATAACGGTACGCTCACGGCATGCGGAATGCGGGTGAAAGAACGCCTGGCGGATCATCGGGCCGGCGCCAGCGGGGGGCCCCCGCCGAGCAGCCGCCGCCAGCCGGCGGAACCGGCGGCGCGTCGCTTTTTACCCCCGCCTACCGGGTGAACCACGCAGCCGCGGGCACGCGTCCGGTGACCAGGGACGGATCTGACCCGGCGACGGCCGCCGACCAGGACGCCGGATACCGCGGCAACCCATCCGATCTGCCCGGTTCCGGCTATCCGTGGGCGGATTCCGAATCCGGCCAGCCGAGGGCCGGCTATCAGCACCGCGGCTATGACGCCGCAAGCGGGCCAGCGTGGCCGGACGACGACCTGGGCGCGGGCTACTTGTGGGCCACCGAGTATCCGGCGGCCGATGCCTGGCCTGACGCCGGCCACCCCGGCGGCGGTCCGGCCCGGGGGGCCGTGGCCAGCAACGCCGTCCGCGGCTTTCCCCCGGCTCCTGGCGACGCGCTGCCGGTCTACCCGCCAGGACCGTTCGCCGCGTGGAACCGCGGTCAGCCCGATCGCACCGGCGGCGACCCGGGCATCCTGGAAAGCCACGTCCACCCTGGCGAAGCCGCCGACCCGACCAGCCAGCTCGCTACGGTTGCGATCACGCCCGACGAGTTCGACACCAACCACTCGATTCCCGCGATCAAGGATCCGGTCCTGGTCACCGGGGCCAGGTCCGCCGGAGCCAGGTCCGCCGGGCCCGACGCAGCCGGAAACGGACGCGGCACCGCGGGCGCCCCGGCGCACGAGCCGCTACCGGTCGCGAGTACCGGCAGCAGGTCGGCGAGCAAGGACCGGACAGCCACCAAGGACCGGTCTGCCAGCAAGGACCGGTCTGCCAGCAAGGACCGTTCGATAACCAAGGACCGGTCGATAACCAAGGACCGGCCAGCGAGCACCGGCCGGTCAGCCGGCACCGGGCGGTCAGGAGCCCGGACCCGCAGGAAGCGGCAGTCAGCCTGGCTGGCCATCGGAACCGCGGGCGTGATCATCGCGGCGGTGGCCATCATCCTGGTCCTGACGTCTCCTGGCGGCAGCCCGCCGGCTAAGCAGCCCAAGGCCAACGGCACGCCGACCCCGGTGGCGACGTCGCCGACCCCGCCGCCCGGCAAGTGGGCGTACATCGGGAGCAGGCAGTCAGATGCGGTGCCGCTGACCATGGGCGAGCTGTTCCCGGCCACGATCTCGAACGCCGGGACCAGCTATACCCGGGCCAAGGAGTCCAAGGGCAACGCTTGCCGCTCCGCCCTGATCGGATCGGCGCTGCAGGCGGCGGTCAAGCGAGCTGACTGCACGCAGGAACTCCGGGCGACCTACCTGTCGAAGTCGGCCAAGGTGATGGCGACCATCGGCGTGTTCAACCTGAAGAACGTCGCCCTGGCAACCAAGGCGGCTTCGAAGGCGGGCCATTCGGCGTTCGTCGCCCAGCTCGCGCCGAAGGCGGGGCCGGCTCACTCGATCGGCCACGGAACCGGAATCGAGGAGGCCATCGTCAAGGGCCACTACCTCGTTCTCGTCTGGACCGAGGCGACGGACCTGAGCCCGCCGAAGAGCAAGGCCGGCCGCGCGCGGCTCGAGGCGTTCATGAACCTGCTGGTCAGCCACACCGTGAATGTCAGCCTGAGTTACCGGATGGTGGACGGAAAGCCGCCTCCGGCGGCCTGACCGGGCGCCGCGGGCGTTCACCGCGGTTCAGTTAGCCGGTGCCCCTGACCCGCCGGGTCAGCAGCGCACGGCCCGAGAGTTCGCCGTCGGGAGGGTATCCGACCTGCTCCAGGCAGAGCGGGTGCGGCGGCAGGACGGTGACCGCCGGATCGCGGACTCCGGCGGCGAGAACCGCGGCGATCCAGGCGGCCGGCCTGCGGCCATCGCCCACCGCCAGCACCGCTCCGGCCAGCGCCCTGACCATGTTGTGGCAGAACGCGTCGGCCAGCACCGTCCCGGCAACTACGCCGTCCTGGTCTCGGTGCCAGTCGAACCTGAGCAGTTCCCTGACGGTGCTCGCGCCCGGCCGCCGGCGGCAGAAGGCGGCGAAGTCGTGCTCGCCCAGGCAAGCCGCTGCCGCCACGTTCATGAGGTCGAGATCGACCGGGCGGCGGTGCCACAGGGTGTCGTGCCGGCGGAGCGGATCCGCGCTGGCGCCGAGGTCGCAGATCCGGTAGGAGTAGCGCCGCCAGAGCGCGGAGAACCGCGCGTCGAACCCGTGCGGCGCCACCTGGATCGCGTGCACCCTGAGGTCGCCGGGAAGCAGCTTGTTCAGCCGGGCCGTCAGCACCGGGGTCAGTGCTAGCCAGGCCTGCTCGGGCACGTCGAGGTGCGCGACCTGGCCGCGTGCGTGCACCCCGGCGTCGGTCCGGCCAGCCACGGTCAGGTCAGGCGGCTGCGGCAACCGCAGCAGCAGTCCCAGCGCTCCGGAGAGCACGCCCTGCACGGTGCGCAAGCCAGGCTGCGCCGCCCAGCCGTGGAACTGCGAGCCGTCGTAGCCCAGATCCAGCCTCAGCCGGACCGCGCCGCCGGAACCCGCGCCGCCGGAAGCCTGGCCGCCCGGCTCGGGACTGGCTGAGCCGTCCGTCCGGCTACTTGTCGTCGGCCTGCTCGTCGCCGGCCTGCGCAGCGTCACCAGTCTCGTCACTGGCCTCGGCCTGGGCGTCGTCGGCCTCAGCGTCAGCCGCGACCTCGGCGTCCGCCTCGACCTCGGCCTCGGGCGCCTCAGCGTCCACCGTGCCAGCCTCGGCCGCGCCAGCCTCGGCCGCAGTCCCGGCCTGTGAGCCCCGCGCCGGGCGGCCCGCGCCGGCGGGCTGGGCTCGCCTGGCCCGGCGGCGCTGCGGCTTCGCCTCGACGGTCTCGCGGACGAGCTCGATGACCGCCATGGCCGCGTTGTCGCCCTTGCGCGGGCCGACCTTGGTGATCCTGGTATAGCCGCCCTGGCGGGTGGCGTAGCTCGGGCCGATCTCGTCGAAGAGAGTCTTGACGACGGTCCTGTCCGTGAGCACGGTCAGCACCTGGCGCCTGGCGTGCAGGTCACCACGCTTGGCGAAGGTGATCAGCCGCTCGGCGACCGGGCGCACGCGGCGAGCCCGCGCCTCGGTCGTCGTGATCTTGCCATGCTCGAACAGCGCGGTGGCAAGATTCGCCAGCATGTGCTGCTGGTGTGCTGCGCTGCCGCCCATTCGGCGACCCTTGGTGGGCGTGGGCATCGAAAGACTCTCCTCGTTCTGGCACTAACTGGTCGCGGGCCTGACTGGCCGCTGGTCGGGCCGGTCAGTACTCCTCAGTCTCGACATAGCTGTCGTCCTCGTCCGCCCCGTAGCTGTCAGCAGCAGATCCCGGGTCGAACCCGGGCGGGGAGTCCTTGAGCGCCAGGCCCATGTCGATCAGCTTCTGCTTTACTTCCTCGATGGACTTGGCACCGAAGTTGCGGATGTCGAGCAGATCCTGCTCGCTGCGGGCCACAAGCTCGCCCACGGTGTGAATGCCCTCGCGCTTGAGGCAGTTGTAGGAGCGCACCGTCAGGTTGAGCTCCTCGATCGGCAGGGCCAGGTCGGCCGCCAGCGCGGCGTCCGTCGGCGACGGGCCGATGTCGATCCCCTCGGCCTCCAGGTTCAGCTCCCTGGCCAGGCCGAACAGCTCGACCAGCGTCATGCCCGCGCTCGCGACGGCATCCCGGGGCCGCATGCAGGGCTTCGTCTCGACGTCCAGGATCAGCCGGTCGAAGTCGGTGCGCTGCTCGACTCGGGTGGCCTCGACCTTGTAGGTGACGCGGAGCACGGGCGAGTAGATCGAGTCGATCGGGATCCGGCCGATCTCCTGGCCCGGCTGCTTGTTCTGCGATGCCGAGATGTAGCCGCGGCCGCGCTCGACGGTCAGCTCCATCTCCAGCTTGCCCTTGCCGTTGAGCGTGGCGATGTGCAGGTCGGGGTTGTGCACTTCCATGCCGGCCGGCGGCGCGATGTCAGCCGCGGTGACCACGCCGGGGCCCTGCTTGCGCAGGTACATGTGCACGGGCTCGTCGTGCTCGGAGGAGACCACGAGCTCCTTGAGGTTCAAGATGATGTCGGTGACATCCTCGGAGACCCCGGGCACGGTGGAGAACTCGTGCAGGACGCCCTCGATCCTGATGCTGGTAACGGCAGCACCGGGGATCGAGGAGAGCAGCGTGCGGCGGATCGAGTTCCCGATCGTGTACCCGAAGCCGGGCTCGAGCGGCTCGATGGTGAACCGTGACCGGAACTCGCCGACCTGCTCCTCGGTGAGGCTGGGACGCTGTGCGATGAGCATCTGGTGATCCTCTCCGCCTGCCCGCTATTTGACAGGCGACTAAGGCTGGCGGCTGCCGCCGCCAGGTACCTGGCGGGCCCCCGTGGCCAGCCAGGCTGTAACGATTACTTCGAGTAGTACTCGACGATCAGCTGCTCCTGCACGAGCGTGTCGATCTGCGCGCGCGACGGGAGCGTGTGGATCAGGATCCGCATCTTGTCCGGGATGACCTCCAGCCAGGCGGGCACCGGCCGCTCGCCGGCCTCGGCCCTGGCCACGATGAACGGCGTCAGCTCGCGGGACTTCTCCGCGATCTCGACGATGTCGCTCTCGGTGACCCGGTAGGACGGGATGTCGACCTTGCGGCCGTTCACCTTCACGTGGCCGTGCCGGACGACCTGGCGGGCCATGTCGCGGCTCTTGGCGAAGCCAGCCCGGTAGATGACGTTGTCCAGGCGGGCCTCCAGGATCTGGAGCAGCGCCTCACCCGTCTTGCCCCGGGTCTTGGTGGCTTCCTCGTAGTAGTTGTGGAATTGCTTCTCGAGGATGCCGTAGATCCGCTTGGCCTTCTGCTTCTCCCTGACCTGAAGGAGGTACTCGCTCTCCTTCGGACGGTTCCTGCCGTGCTCGCCAGGCGGGTACGGGCGGATCTCGATCGGGCACTTCGGCGAGTCGCACTTGGCGCCCTTCAAGAACAGCTTGGTCTTCTCGCGGCGGCAGCGCTTGCAGTCCGCACCGGTGTATCGAGCCATACTTGTCGCTTACTCCTGTCGTACTTTCCGGCTCAGACCCGGCGCCGCTTGGGCGGCCGGCAGCCATTGTGCGGAACCGGGGTCACGTCCTGGATCGAGCCGACCTCCAGGCCAGTGGCCTGCAGCGACCTGATGGCCGTCTCACGGCCTGAGCCAGGACCTTTGACGAAGACGTCAACCTTGCGCATGCCGTGCTCCATCGCCCGCCGGGCGGCCGCCTCGGCGGCCATCTGGGCGGCGAAGGGCGTCGACTTGCGGGAGCCCTTGAATCCGACCTGGCCGGACGAGGCCCAGGCGATCACGCTTCCCGCGGGGTCGGTGATGGAGACGATGGTGTTGTTGAACGTGCTCTTGATGTGGGCGTGCCCGTGCGCGATGTTCTTGCGTTCCTTGCGGCGCACTTTCTTGACGCCGGTCCTGCTCTTTGGAGGCATCCTGCCCGTCTTTCTCTGAGGTGATCGGTCCGCGCTCTGCTGGCCCAGGGGCGCGACCCCCCGGAACCCCCGGCGGGAGCGGACTACTTCTTGCCGACCTTCTTCTTGCCGGCCACGGTCTTCTTCTTGCCCTTGCGGGTGCGGGCGTTGGTCTGGGTGCGCTGGCCGTGCACCGGCAGCCCGCGACGGTGCCGCAGGCCCTGGTAGCAGCCGATCTCGACCTTGCGCCTGATGTCGGCCTGGACCTCGCGGCGCAGGTCACCCTCGACCTTGTAGTTCGCCTCGATCCAGTCCCTGAGCTGAACGACCTCTTCGTCGGTCATCTGGTGGACCCGCCTGTCGCCGCTGATGCCCGTTGCGCTCAGCGTCTCCAGAGCACGGGTCCGGCCCATGCCGTAGATATAGGTCAGGGCAACCTCAAGCCGCTTCTCCCGCGGGAGGTCGACACCTACTAGACGTGCCATCCTGGGCAACTCTCCTTCTCATGCGGAGGTCCTGCGCACCGCTCCACGCCTGTGCCCTTAGGCGTGGCCCCGGCCTCCGTCCAGGGGTGCTCCGGCCGCTTGCGCGGCCGGAGTGCGGCGCGTGACTTTCTGCCAGTCGTGCTGCTAACCCTGCCGCTGCTTGTGGCGAGGGTCAGAGCAGATGACCATCACGCGGCCATGCCGACGTATGATCCGGCACTTGCTGCAGATCTTCTTCACACTCGGCTTGACCTTCACGGCTAACTCTCCTCAGGTACCCAAATCAGCGCTGTCCGGCGGATCGTCTACTTGTACCGGTAGACGATCCGGCCGCGGCTCAGGTCGTACGGGCTCAGCTCGACGACCACCCGGTCGTCGGGCAGGATCCGGATGTAGTGCATCCGCATCTTGCCGCTGATATGAGCAAGAACCTTGTGCCCGTTGTCGAGCTCCACACGGAAGAAGGCATTCGGCAGCGATTCGACTACCGTGCCCTCGATCTCGATGGCGCCGTCTTTTTTGGGCATGTCCTCCGCGCTTCACTGTTGGCTTGTCGTTCTTGGCTGTCCCGGCCAGCCCGTACTCCATGGCCGTGCTGCTGCGCATGTTGCCGATCGCGCCACAGCACAACGTAAACAGTCACGGATGGCTTCCCATTCCGGCAGGCGCTCGCGCGCGGCACCGGAAACGGGCGGCCCGGTGGAAACTGGTACGCACCCGGCTCGCGGCCATGGCGGACGACAGCTTTATGGGCCGCAGCAGAGTCTACTTGAGCCAGGCCAGCAATGCGAACCGGGTCCGATATTGCCGGCTCAGCTGTCCTGGCCCAGTAGTCCTGGGTCAGCCCTGGCCGTCCGATCCGGTGATCTCGTCCTGACCGTCGCCAGGCGGCCCGCCGCCCCTGAGCTCGCCCCGGTGACCGCCGCCTTGCGGATGCGAGCCGACGATCCACCGGCCGGCCATGATCGCTCCCCACGGTCCGATGATCCATAGCGGCCACGGGTATCCCGCGCCGGTCAGCAGCCAGATCACGGTCATCAGCAGCGTCGTGCCAAGCCACGAGCCCCAGGCGGCCTGCCAGGCCGGCGAGAAGCGGCCCTGACCGCGGCTCATCGCTCCCAGCACCGAGGACGCGGGCAGGCTGCCGCTGCCCGGATGGTGCCGCGACACCGACGACGTCGGCAGCGGGTAGGGATCGACGGCCGGCAGATCCGCGGTCAGCTCGTCCAGATCACCGATCGTCTTGGCCTCGAAGACCTTGTTCAGCCGCTCGTTGAACTCCTCGGCGTCGAGCCGGCCGACGGCGTGATTCTCCCGCAGCTGGGTCGCCGTACGGTCCCGGTCCTGATCAGAAGCCCGGATCCGTGAGTCTGACGCCATCAGGTCCTCCTCGCGCCGCTGGACGCCGCCGCTGCCCGCGCACCGGCCCGGGCCAGGCCGCCGGCCCCGCCATCCTCGGCTGTCAGCACCCAGGGCCCGTCCGCGGTGATCGCGACGGTGTGCTCGAAGTGCGCCGCCAGGCTGCCGTCGGCGGTCACCACGGTCCAGCCGTCATCGAGCAGCGCGTTGTGCGGTGCGCCGAGCACCAGCATCGGCTCGATCGCCAGCGCCATCCCCTCGGCCAGCACCGGCCCGCGTCCTGGACGGCCGTAGTTCGGCACCGCCGGATCCATGTGCATGGCCGAGCCGATGAAATGCCCGGTGTACTCGCGGACGATCCCGTATTCGCCGCTGGCCTGCGCGCTGGTCTGGACCGCATGAGAGATGTCGGTGAGGTGATGACCGGCCACCGCGGCCGCGAGGCCGTGCCACATGGCCAGCTCGCACGCCTGCAGCAGGGCCGTCACCTGGTCGGGAACCGCCCCGACCGGGACGGTCACGGCGGCGTCGCCATGCCAGCCGCCGACGATGGCGCCCGCGTCGATCGACAGCACGTCACCGGCGGCCAGCCGGACGGCCGGATCGGGGATGCCGTGGACGATCTGGTCGTTCACGGAGGTGCAGATGGTCGCCGGGTATCCGTGGTAGCCCTTGAACGACGACTGCGCTCCGGCCGACCGCATCTCGCGCTCGGCGATCGCGTCGAGCTCGGCCGTGCTGATGCCGGGCTCGGCCGCCGCGGCGGCGGCGTGCAGCATCCGCGCGACAACCAGGCCTGCCTCGCGCATCAGCGCGAACTGGCCTGGCGTCTTGATCTCGATCGACGGTACCCGGCTGAGCCGCATTGCCCCAGTGCCTCCCTGTAACACGGTACCCGCAGACTCAGGACCCGGCTATCGTCCTGCCGTGCCAGCCAGCACAGTCATCGTCCGGCCCAGTCATCAGCTAGCACTGCCATCAGCGAATAGACCTATCAGCGAACGAACCGGCGCAGCGCGATCAGTGCCCGGTCGGTGACATCGTCCACGGGGCCCGTGGCGTCGATGCCGAGCAGGATCCCCTCGTCGGCGTAGTAGGAGATCAGCGGCTGCGTCTGCAGCTGGTACACCTCGAGGCGGTGCCTGATCGTCTCCTCGCGGTCGTCATCACGCTGGAACAGCTCGCCGGCGCACTCGTCGCACTTGCCGGTCACCGACGGCGGATCGAAGGCGACGTGCCAGACCCGGCCGCACTTCCGGCAGGTCCGCCTGCCGGACAGCCGCCGGATGACCTCGTCCTGGTCGACCACCAGTTCGAGCACGAGCTCCAGGCGCAGCCCCCAGTCGGCCAGCATCTTCTTGAGCGTCTCGGCCTGCGGCACGTTGCGCGGGAACCCGTCGAGCAGGAACCCGGACTGAGCGTCGTCCTCCTGCAGCCTGCTCGCCACCATCGCGACGGTGACCTCGTCAGGCACGAGATCACCCCGGTTCATGAACGCCTTCGCCTGCCTGCCCAGCTCAGTGCCCACGCTGACGTTGTCACGGAAGATGTCACCCGTCGACACTTTCGGTATCGACAGGTGCGAGGCGATGAACTGGGCCTGCGTACCCTTGCCCGCACCGGGTGGCCCTACGAGGACGACTCGCACTACCTGAGGAAGCCCTCGTAGTTACGCTGCTGCAGCTGGGCCTCGATCTGCTTGACCGTATCGAGCCCCACTCCAACCGCGATCATGATGCTCGTGCCGCCGAGCGGGAACTGATTCCCCGCGTTGACCAGCGCGATCGCCAGCATCGGGATCAGCGCGACGACGCCCAGGTAGAGCGACCCTGGCGCGGTCAGCCTGTTCAGCACGAAGCGCAGGTATCCGGCCGTGGGGCCGCCGGGTCTGATGCCGGGGATGAAACCGCCCGACTTCTTCATGTTGTCGGCGACTTCGTCGGGATTGAAGGTGATGGACACGTAGAAGTAGGTAAAGAGGATGATCAGCACGAAGAAGCCGGCCATGTAGTACGGGTCGTCCCCGCGTACCAGGTGCGCCTGCACCCACGCCGACCAGCCTGTGGTCGCCGTGGACTTGCCGAACAGGTTCGCTGCCAGGGCCGGGATATACAGCAGCGAGGACGCAAAGATCACCGGGATGACACCGGCCTGGTTGACCTTCAGCGGGATGTAGGTGGACGTGCCGCCGTACATCTTCCGGCCGACCATCCGCTTGGCGTACTGCACGGGAATCCGGCGCTGGGCCTGCTCCATGAACGCGACCGCCGCGACGATCAGCACGCCGACTGCCAGCACCATGATGAAGATGAGCGGGCCCTCGGTGCCCAGGATCTGGTAGAGCTGGCCGGGGATCACCGCGACGACCTGGGTGAAAATCATCAGCGACATGCCGTTGCCGACGCCGCGGTCGGTGATCAGCTCGCCCAGCCACATGATCACCGCGGTTCCCGCGGTCAGGCAGATCACCATCGTCGTGATCGTGAACACCGAGGTGTTCGGGATCAGCGCCTGGTTGCAGCCGGGGATCAGGTTGCCGCTCTCGGCCAAGGCGACGATCGCCGTGGACTGGAGAATCGCCAGGCCGATGGTCAGGTACCTGGTGTACTGCGTGATCTTCGCCGTCCCTGACGCGCCCTCCTGGCGCAGTGCCTCGAGCCTGGGGATCACCACGGCCAGCAGCTGCAGGATGATGCTCGAGGTGATATATGGCATGATGCCGAGCGCGAAGACGCTCAGTCGCAGCAGTGCGCCGCCGCTGAGCAGGTTCACCAGGCCGAGGATGCCGTTCTTGGTCGACGACGCTACGCACGCGTGCACGGCCGTCTCGGAGACTCCCGGCGTCGGCAGCGACGCGCCAAGCCGGAAGATAATGATGATGAAGAGCGTGAAGAGCAGCTTCTTACGCAGGTCCGGCGTCCGGAAGGCCTGGTAGAACGCGGTCAGCATGCGCCGTCCTGTGGTCGAAGGGTCAACGTCATCTGCCGCTCCTTGTACCTGGCGGCCTGGTCAGTGAGGCTGGCCAGCGAGCCTGGCACCGCTTTAGCCAAGTGCGACACGCACGCCGAAGTCTAACGCGCTGGTGACACTCCGGCAGCCTGCCTGCATCCTATGCGGCTGGCGCGCGTAGGGCGCACCGCTTGCGGCAGTGCGCCCGGTGCGGCGGCGCGGTGCGCCGACCTGGTCCGGCCCGGCCCGCGCGGCGGCCTCGGAGCGGGCCCGCGCGGCGGGCTCAGAGCTCGGTCGTGGTTCCTCCGGCGGCGGCGATCTTCTCGACCGCCGAGGCGGAGAACGCGTGCGCGCTGACCCGCAGGCCGCTGACCGCCTCGCCCGACCCGAGCACCTTGACCAGCTCGCCACGGCGGACCGCGCCGCGTGCGGCCAGGTCCTCGGGGGTGACGTCGCCGCCCGACGGATACAGGGCCGCGAGCCGGTCCAGGTTGACGACCTGGTAGGTGGTCTTGAACCGCGCGTTGGAGAAGCCCTTCAGCTTCGGCAGCCGGCGGTGCAGCGGCATCTGGCCGCCCTCGAAGGCGGGCGAGACGCTGGTCCGTGCCCTGCTGCCCTTGGTACCGCGCCCCGCGGTCTTGCCCTTGGACGCCTCGCCGCGGCCCTTCCTGGTCTTCGGCGTGTGCGCTCCTGGCGCGGGCCGCAGGTGATGGACCTTCAGGCCGGCCTTGCCGCCCCGCGCGCTGCCGTCGCCCGCTTCGGTCTTCGCCACGTCTAATGCACCTCCTCCACGGCGACCAGGTGGCGCACCACCTGGATCATGCCGCGGATCTCCGGCCGGTCGGCCTTGACGACGCTCTCGCCGATCCGGTGCAGCCCGAGTGAGCGCAGCGAGTCGCGCTGCGCCTTCGTGCCGCCGATCTTCGACTTGGTCTGGGTAACCTTCAGCTCTGCCATCTCAGCGCTCCCGCTTCAGTGTCTCCTGGGGCGCGGTCTCCTGGGGTTCGCCCGTCGGGCGAGCCGCCGTGCGGCCGCTCAACTGCCCTGCTCAACTGCCCTGCTCAGCGGCCGTGGCCGCGGCTGCCCGCGCCCTGAGCATGGCGGCCGGGGCGACGTGCTCGATCGGCAGGCCGCGCCTGGCGGCGATCTCCTCCGGCCTCGACAGGCCCTTCAGGGCCGCGACGGTCGCATGCACCACGTTGATCGGGTTAGAGGACCCGAGCGAGCGCGACAGCACGTCGTGCACGCCCGCGCACTCCAGCACGGCGCGGACCGGGCCGCCGGCGATGACGCCGGTACCCGGGCTGGCCGGCTTGAGCAGCACGACGCCCGCCGTGTCCTCACCCGTCACCGTGTGCGGGATCGTGCCGCCGATCCGCGGCACCTTGAAGAAGGACTTCTTGGCCGCCTCGACACCCTTGGCGATCGCCGCGGGCACCTCCTTGGCCTTGCCGTAGCCCACGCCGACCATGCCGTTGCCGTCGCCCACCACCACGAGGGCGGTGAAGCTGAACCGCCGGCCGCCCTGGACGACCTTAGCCACCCGGTTGATGGTGACGACGCGCTCTAGGTAAGCGGTGCCCTTGTCGGCGCCGCCGCCACGGCGGTCATCGCGGCGGTCGCGCCGTTCTCCGCCGCCGCCACTGCCTGGCCCGGAACCGCG